>JAJZHE010000110.1 GCA_021804655.1 Acidobacteriota bacterium | reverse complement strand
CGTATCGGCGTGCAGGTGGGGAAGCAGCAGAATCATGAACAGAGGCAGCAGAAAATGACAGAAAGGTTGGATACGCATTCGGGACGAGGTTTTTACGTGCATACGAGCCTTTCATCTGGGGGGGAATCTTGGCGCGGGAAAGCAAACAGAAAGATTCGAGTTGTTTGCTGTCAGTATAACGATGCAGAAAATGCGGTCCCTGGTCACAGGCGCAATTCGCCGAAGCGTTTGCTTGTCAGGCAAAGCCGCGCCAGCGCGAGGAGATTCACCGCACAAAGTCTCGACGCGCTTGGTATGATGACCGTGATTCGGGCGCAGTCGCAGGATAACCCGGACGAAGGGACAGGCAAGCGATGCGACCCAACGCCTATCTGATGCGAGCCACAGTGAGCGGAGCGCTCGGCGGACTGCTCTTTGGCTTTGACACGGTGGTCATCTCCGGCGTGATGGATGCGCTGACCCGGCTCTATCACCTCAGCGACCAGGCGCAGGGAGTTACGGTCTCGATTGCCGTCATCGGCACTGTGCTCGGCGCCATGTCCGCCGGAGCCATTGCCCAGCGCTATGGTGGACGCGAGACGCTGCGCGCGACTGCGATCATCTACGTGATCTCCGCTGTGGGCTGCGCACTGGCTTGGAACTGGGTTTCGCTGCTCGGTTTCCGATTTCTCGGCGGGCTGGGCATCGGTGCCAGCTCCGTGCTGGGGCCGGTTTACATCGCTGAACTGGCCCCGGCCAAGTGGCGCGGCAGGCTCGTCGGTGCCTTTCAGGTGAACGTGGTGCTCGGCATTCTGCTTGCGTATGCCTCCAACCTGGGAGTGCGCCTGCTCCATCTCGGTGCCCTTGAATGGCGCGTTCAGCTTGGTATGGCGGCCATTCCAGCGGCGTTGTTTCTTGCGATGCTCTTCGGCATTCCGCGCAGTCCTCGCTGGTCCGTCTCGCAGGCGCGCATCGATGAGGCTTTGTCCGTACTGCGGCTGATGGGCGACCCCGATCCGGAGCGCGAACTGGCCGATATTCAGCAGGCGCTACGCGAAAGTCATGCCTCCGCCAACGAGCCGGTCTTTCAGTGGAAGTACCGCTATCCGCTCTTTCTGGCTATGACCATTGGCGCGTTCAATCAACTGGCCGGCATCAACGCGATTCTCTATTACCTGCCGCACATCTTTGCTTCGGCGGGCTTCAGCCAGCTCTCCGGCGATGTCCAGTCCATCGCCATCGGTGCCACGAATATGTTTTTTACACTGCTGGGCATGGCGCTCATCGACCGTCTGGGCCGCAAGACGTTGCTGCTGATTGGAGCGGCTGGCACAGCAGGATGCCTGGCAGGCGTAGCCGCAATCTTCCTCACGCACAGCCATCAGGCGGCTCTGCTGTGGCTGCTCGTGGTTTACATCGCATTCTTTGCCGTCTCCCAGGGCGCGGTCATCTGGGTCTACATCGGCGAGGTCTTTCCCAACGCCGTGCGCAACAAAGGGCAAAGCGTGGGCAACAGTGCGCACTGGATCACCAATGCCGCCATTGCCTTCGCCTTCCCCGTGCTGGCGGCGCGGGCCGGCGGCGCGCCCTTTGTCTTTTTTGCAGCGATGACGGTGGTCCAGTTTGTGACCGTTCTGCTCTTCTATCCGGAGACCAAGGGCCAGACGCTGGAGGAGTTGCAGCGGCGGCTAGTGAAGGCGTAGCCTCTCGAAGCTGCGCTGTTTCATGCCTTCCGGACGTTGACTTCAGGGCGGATTTTCGGTATTCTGAAGGCCTTGTGCAGAGTTGCGCCTGAGGTTTGTTGGGTGGCGTCGAAAGGCGTCCGAAGAGACGGTCAGGCAGGCAAAGTGGCAAGCGCATGCATCGCAGCAAGCATTGCTAAGCGGCTTCCGTCGCCAGTCTTCCGAATGAAGAGTTCGCGGAAACTGGCTCTTGCACAACGGTTCTCACGCAAACGGGAAGTTTGATCGTGGGGTGGCTGCGCAGAAATGTGCGTGGCGCAACAGGGTTTGAGCGCTGAACAGGCGCTGTGTAGTACGAATTCAGGATTTCCGGGAAGAGCAGGAGCAAGATGTCAACGTATATTCCGAGCGGGAAAGAGATTGACCGGAAGTGGTTCGTGTTGGACGCCAGCGGCAAGACGCTGGGTCGTCTGGCCACATCCGCTGCCGATGTGCTGAGCGGCAAGACCAACCCGAAGTACGTTCCTTACATGGACATGGGCGATCACATCATCGTGATCAACGCCGAGAAGATTCGGCTGACCGGTCTGAAGTCGCAGCAGAAGGTTTATCGTCGGTATACGGGCTTCCCCGGTGGTCTGCGTGAAGAGTCGTTTGTGCGCCTCCTTCAGCGCAAGCCGGAAAAGATCGTCGAAGAGGCGATCAAAGGCATGCTTCCAAAGAGCAAGCTGGGTCGGCAGATGGCGACCAAGCTGAAGGTCTATCGTGGGGATCGTCATCCGCATGAAGCGCAGATGCCGGTCGCCATGGAAGTGCGCGCGTAGGATTTTCCACCGCATGGTGCGGAACGGTTTCCAGTGGAATCAAGCCCGATTGGGCGAAACAGAATAGGCGAAAGAGAGCGTATGGCTGAACTGGTGCAATATTACGGAACGGGTCGGCGGAAGTCGGCAATCGCACGTGTTTTTCTGCGTCCCGGCAGCGGCGAATTCAAGGTGAACGGCAAGCCGTTTGCCCAGTACTTTGTCACCGAGCAGCAGCGGGTCTCGGCCAAGCGCTCGCTCGTGCTGACGGAGTTGCTCAGCACGTTTGACGTGGTCACGACGGTTCAGGGTGGCGGCGTCGCGGCCCAGGCCGACGCGGTCAAAATGGGTTCGGCGCGCGCGCTGGTCCTCTTTAACCCGGAGCTGCGCAAGTTGCTGAAGAGTGAAAACCTGCTGACGCGTGACGCGCGCCAGAAGGAGCGCAAGAAGTACGGTCAGCGTGGTGCTCGCGCCCGCTTCCAGTTCTCCAAGCGCTAGTTGTCGGCTGGCTTTGCTTGCTGCGTCCACTGTGGCGCGGCACGCAAAGCTCGGCTTATGTGGTTCAATCTCCGCCACGGCGGACTTAATCCGGGCAAGACGAACGTCAGCCCGGATGCAACGGAAGAAGGAGTTCCATTGGCTACGATTACGATGAAGGAATTGCTCGAAGCGGGAGTCCACTTCGGGCACCAGACCAAGCGCTGGGATCCGCGGATGAAGGAATACATCTTTGGCGAGCGCAACGGCATTTACATCATTGACCTGCAGAAGACGCTGAAGATGTTCAAGGAAGCGTCCAAGTATGTCACCGATCTCTGTGCCGATGGCCGGACGATTCTGTTTGTGGGCACCAAGCGCCAGGCTCAGGAAGCGATTGCCGAAGAAGCCGGTCGCGCCGGAATGCCCTACATCAACCAGAGGTGGCTGGGAGGCCTGCTGACCAACTGGGTGACGGTGCAGAAGTCCGTGAAACGGCTGCAGGAACTCGACGAGATGGCCACCGATGGCCGCTACGAGCTGCTGACCAAGAAGGAAGTCATCAAGCTGGAGCGCGAGCGCAAGCATCTTCAGGCGAATCTGGCCGGCATCAAAACAATGAAGCGGCTCCCCGATGCGCTTTTTGTCGTGGACTCCAGCAATGAAGTCATCGCCGTCAAGGAAGCCAAGAAACTGGGCATTACCGTGGTTGCCGTGGTGGACACCAACTGCGATCCGACGCTGGTCGATTACGTGATTCCCGGCAACGACGATGCGCTGCGCGCCATTCGCCTCTTCACCTCGAAGATTGCCGAGTCGGCGATTGAAGGCGTGAATCTGGTGGGTGACAAGCAGTTTGCTGAAGCCGTGGAAGATGTTGCTGTTGAGCCGGTTGCCGCCGAGCAGATTGCAGTCGAGGGGGAAGAAGTCGATCTGGAGGCGGTTCTTGGCGGAGGAATTCGCAAGGCGCCAGCAACGGTTGCGGCGATCACCGAGGAACCGGAGACGGCCGAGTCAGCGCTTTAATCTTCTGCACGATGAGTGTCGTGTACAAACAGAGCGTGGCCGCGAATTCTACGAGCCACGCTCTTTGTGTGTGGAGACGCTCCGCGGGGAGCAACTCTCCGGAAAATTCAACTGAGGATGAAGGATGACGACGGTGAGCGTAAAGATTGATGCAAAGCTGGTGAAAGAACTGCGTGACAAGTCCGGCGCGCCGATGGGCGATTGCCTGAAGGCTCTGCAGGAGTCGAATGGCGACATTGAAGGTGCGTTTGTGGTGTTGCGCAAACGAGGCATGGCCTCGGCGCAGAAGAAGGCCGCGCGCAGCACGAACGAAGGCGCTGTTGGCACCTACATCCACGCCGGCGGCAAGATTGGCGTGCTGCTGGAGATCAACTGCGAGAGCGATTTTGTCGCCCGTACTGACGACTTCCAGAATCTGCTGAAAGATATTGCCATGCACATCGCGGCGAGTGACCCGAAGTTCGTTCGCCCCGACGATGTGACGCCCGAGGATCTGGATCGCGAGCGCGAGATTTACAAGGCGCAGGCAGCGGCGACCGGCAAGCCCGCGGCCGTCGTGGAAAAGATTGCCGAAGGCAAGATGGCGAAATTCTACGAAGAGGTCTGCCTGTTGGAGCAGCCGTTCATCAAGGACCAGTCCATCTCGATCAAGGAACTGATCGCTCAGAAGGTCGGCAAGCTCGGCGAGAACATTACGGTGCGCCGTTTTGCGCGCTTCAAGGTGGGCGATCCCAACTGGACCGTGGCGACGACCAAGATGGCCGAAGCGGCGGCGGAGTAACGCAGCGGCTTTTCTGCCGAGGACGAAGGCCTGGCGCTACGGCGCCGGGTCTTCCTTTTGGGAAACTGGAAAGAGATTATTCCGATGGTCTTTCCGGCAGGAAGACCGCTTTGGGCTGCTTGTTCAGGCGACGGAAGGGGCGGCGGCGAGGGTGCGTTCGACGCGGAGCACAGAGATGTCGTCGTTCTGGCCGAAGGACTGGGCAGCGGCGGCGATCTGAGCGGCGGAGAAGTTTTTCTTGAGCAGCGCGTGGATGCGGTCGAAGCCGAAGAGCCTGCCCTGTGGATCGATGGCCTCGGCGACGCCGTCCGAGAGCAGCAGCAGTGTATCGCCGGGGTCGAGCTCGAAGTGCATCAGCGAGAACTCCGCGCCCTCGATCATGCCGAGGGGCAACGCGCCGGGCATGTCGATCTCTTTGCCGTTGCGGTAGGGCGGCAGGTGGCCGGCGTTGGCCAGCGTGCAGGCACCGTCCGGCGCGATGCGCAGCGCCAGCGCCGTGGCGTGAGCGGCACCGCGACCCAGCAGGCGTTGATTGAGAGATTCGAGCATCAGCAGCGGGTCGTGGCTATGCGCAGCCTCCGCTCGAATCGCGCCCACGATGAGCGCGACCAGCATGCCGGCCTGCAGGCCGTGACCGGTGACGTCGCCGGTGACCAACAGCACACTGCCGTCGCTTGCGTGGGGAACGATCTGGAAGAAGTCGCCGCCGACTTCGCGGGCCGGGCGGTATTCGCTTTCGATGGTGAGGCCGGGAATTTGCGGCAGGGCCATGGGAATGAGCACCTGCTGGACTTCCTGGGCTTGCATCACGTCGAGCGCCATCTCTCGCTGGCGGCGCACGGAGAGCAGTGCCCGGCGCAGCAGCAGCGCGGTGATGGCCGCCAGCAGCAGGAAATTTGCGACAGTGCCGAGCGAGACCTGGACGCCGAAGGGAAACCACACCGTCCGGAGGTGCAGGACACCCAGATCATTCTGAAACTGCGCGATGCCGGCCAGGACCACGACGGGCAGCGCCAGCCAGCCTTCCCAGTCCTGTTGCCGGATGCCTTCGACCGCAATCCCGACCAGCAGCAACAGGAAGAGCAGCCGGATCCCCAGCGAGACATAGTGAAACGCCACGCCGACTGGGTGAGGAACGGCGGTGAAGAAAAATTCTTCCCCCAGCGCATTCGAGAGAATATGCAGTAGCGTCAGAGCGGCGATCAGCTTTGGCAGCCAGGCCGGACGGCGCAGCTGGAACCAGACCCACCACACCATCGTCCAGCCGCCCAGCATCAGGGGACGCAGCAAGACATCCATCAACGCAGCATTCACAACCGCGTCATCCCATTCCGTCCAGGCGTTGAAGCAGAGGATGGCTTCGAGCACCGCAGTCAGCAGGAAGACCGCGGCCAGCCAGAGATACACAGTATCTGTTCGATCGAACAAAATCAGGCTTAGGGAGAGAAGCGCCAGCAGCAGGAACAGCGCCGCTTCGGTCGGGCTCATTGAGTATGCGCGGACCAGCCCCAGCCAGGCGAGCTGATACTGCGCCGTCACCACCCCGGCCTCGCCCAGCAGCGGCGCTGCGTGCATGCCGCCGGCGTCAGAACTTAATATCAGCGTGCTCGGCTCCATCCAGATGCGGAAGGCCAGCACTTGCGTGGCTGCGCCTGCGGTGCCCCCGGGCTGCGGCAGCAAAAACATGCGCGGTTGGGTGTTATAGACCGCCGGACGGCCTCCGGAGGCAGGGAATTTGCCGAAGCTGCCCAGCAGTTTTCCGTTGGCAAAGACCTGATAGGCGTCGTCCACGTCCGCCGGGCCGGTCAGCGCCAGTTTTTGCCCCGGCTGCGCGTTCGTGTGCACACGGAGGCGATACCAGGCCCAGCCCCAGTAGCCGGGATGGCTCTTGACCGTCCAGCCGGGCACGTAGTTGGAAACTCCGATGATCGGATCGAAGCTGCCCTGCTGCGGCGTCAGATCGACCGTCTCCCACTGCGAGTCGTCGAAGTCCTGGCTGGCCCAGGCCGGGTTGTCGCCGGTGTGGAACTTCCACGGACCGTAAAGCGGCGCAATGGACTGGCCGAGAGTGATGGTCTGTTGTGCTCGGACGTGCTGCGCAAACAAGGGCAGCAGCAGGAAGAGGATAAGGGCAGGAAAACGGGTTCGGCGGCTGGGCATGGCGCGTTGCTCCGCGAGCGAAAACTGTGGCATGCTGGCGATGTTCTATCGCTGCTGTGTCCGGTAAATTGTAGCAGCGAGATTGTTCGAGTGCGCTTCCAATTTGACAGCCTGAGCGTGCGTCCATCACAGACTCCTGTTCCTTTCGGGCGAGGAATTGCCGTTGCGAACTGGGAACGATATCATGGTGCGGTTACAACAATCCAAGAGTGACGGGTGGCGGGCGATGAACAACGGGCGGAGATGGCTTGGCGGGCTGGTTCTGGGGGCCTGCGCGCTGATGGGAACTCTGGCGCAGGCGCAGGTTCCGGCGCGGGTGGAGATCGGCGATGGATGGATGCTCCAGGATGCGGCAAAGGTGACCGCGCAGCCTGCTGTCATTGCCTCCGATCGCTTTGATCCGCGCGGCTGGTATGTCGCCGTCGTGCCCGGCACGGTGCTCACGACGCTGGTCCACGCCGGTGCCTATCCCGAGCCGCTCTATGGTGAGAACAATCGCCCCAATCACATTCCGGAGAGCCTGAACAAGACCTCCTACTGGTATCGCACTGTCTTTGACGTGCCGGCGAGCGATCGCGGACGGCGCATCTGGCTGAACTTCGCCGGCATCAACTACTCCGCCGAGGTGTGGCTGAACGGCAAACAGGTCGGCACGATGACCGGCGCTTTCAAGCGCGGCATCTTTGACGTCACGGACATCGTCAAGCCAGGAGAACCCGCGATTCTGGCGGTGCATGTTTCGCCGCAACCGCATCCCGGCGTTCCCCATGAACACACCATCGCCGACGGGATGGGCAGCAACGGCGGTGTCACGGCGCTCGACGGGCCGACGTTTCTCTCCACCATCGGCTGGGACTGGATTCCAGCCATTCGCGACCGTGACACCGGCATCTGGGACCACGTCACGCTCTCGACCTCCGGGCCGGTGGTGCTGCGCGATCCGCTGGTGACCACCGATCTGCCGCTGCCGCGTACGGACTCAACCGATGTGGCCATCCAGACGACGCTCGCCAATGTCACGGACCAGCCGGTCTCCGGCGTATTGCATGCGGCCTTTGGCGCCGTCAGTGTTTCCATGCCCGTCACCATTCCCGCGCACGGCCAGCAGACGCTCTCCATGAATCCGAAGACACAGCCCGCGCTGCATGTCGAGCATCCGCTGCTCTGGTGGCCCAATGGATATGGCCCGCAGAACCTCTACACCATGCACCTGAGCTTTGAGGTTGCGGGCGCGACTTCCGACGAAAAGAGCTTCGACTTCGGCGTCCGCAAGATCACCTACACGGTGCCGGATTCAGAAAACCTGACCGTCTCGGTCAACGGTGTGCGCGTCTTTCTGCGCGGCGGCGACTGGGGGCTGGACGAGGCGATGAAGCGCATTCCCCGCGAGCGGCTGGATGCGGAGATCTACATGCACAAGCTGGCCAACCTGAACATGATTCGCAACTGGGTGGGCCAGAGCACGGACGAGGATTTCTACGAGCTGTGCGACAAATACGGCATTCTCCTCTGGGATGAATTCTTTCAGCCCAATCCCTCCGACGGGCCAAATCCGGATGACCTGCCCACCTACATCGCCAACGTCCGCGACAAGGTGTTGCGCTATCGCAATCATCCGTCCATCGCCATCTGGTGCGCGCGCAACGAGGGGTATCCGCCAAAGGAGATCGACGACCAGTTGCGGACGCTTCTGGCGGAGCTGGAGCCGACGCGTCTCTATCAGCCAAGCTCGACGGCGGGTCGTGGCGTCAACTCCGGCGGACCCTACTGGTGGCGCGCGCCGCGCTTCTACTATCAGTACTCGGAAGCCTTCAAGACCGAGATCGGCAGCACCTCCATCCCCACGATGGAAAGCGTGCAGGGCATGATGCCCGCCAGGGACTGGACCGAGATCAACGATGACTGGGCCGAGCACGATCTGGCCCGCGGAGCCTCGCACGGGGATACCTATCCGGCCACTCTGGCCGCGCGCTACGGCAAAATCGCTAACATGGCCGACTTTGTGCGTAAGAGCCAGCTTGCCAACTACGAGGCCTTTCGCGCGATGTATGAAGGACGCGAGGCGCGTCTTTTTAACCCCTCCACGGCCGTACTCACCTGGATGAGCAACCCGGCGCAGCCCAGCTTTGTCTGGCAGCTTTATCATCACGACCTGGAACCGAACTCCTCGCTCTTTGCCGTGAAGGAAGCCAGCGAGATGGTCCATGTTCAGCTCAACGAGGCCGATGGCGAGTTGCAGGTGATCAACAATCACCCCGATGTGCTGCGAGGCGCCAAGGTGCATGAGTGGGTGTACGCTTTCGACGGAACGCTCAAGTACGAGCACGATTTTCCAGTCACCGGACCCGGCAGCTCGGCGATCAGCATTGCGCGCATCGATCCAGTGGATGGCGACTGGCACTGGCCAAAGGATCTCGGCCCGGTCCACTTCATTCGCCTGGAGCTGACCGACGCCGACGGGCAACTGCTCAGCCGCAACTTCTACTGGCGTGCGCCGGAGACAGATCCCGACAATCTTCAGGCCATGGACACCATGCCGCGTGCCGTGCTGACTGCGCGTGCCGTGCGTGCCGATGTCAACGGTCGGCTGCACATCTCCGTCACGCTCACCAACCCCGGCCAGACCATCGCCGTCATGGCTCATGTGCAACTGCGGCGTCACATTGCCCCCGATCGCGAGGGTGTACGCGTGCTGCCCGTCTTTTACAGCGACAACTACGTCACACTGACGCAGGGTGAAAGCCGCACCATCGAGATGGACACGGATGTCTCGGAGCTGATGGGGCAGGATCCGCTGATCGTCGTTGATGGCTGGAATATCGGTGTGGCAGCCGACGCGGATTCACCGGTTCCTGTGGAGCTGAACGTCAATGCGCAAGTTGACCACTGGCCGCAGACCGGGCTGCCAATTGTGGCCCACACGTGGAAGGATACGCCACAACCAACGCATGCTCCTTGAATTGTGGTTGCGATTCGTGGCCGCATCGGTGC
>JAJZHE010000109.1 GCA_021804655.1 Acidobacteriota bacterium | reverse complement strand
GCGCGAGCCGCCGGGGACTACGTGATGTTTGTGGAGGATCAGGGCAAATATCGCGTGATGGTGGACGACAAGACGGTGATCGATCACTCGGATATTCCGCGCTTCGCGCTGACGCAGATTACGCTGAACCTGACACCGGGCGCGCACAAGGTGGTGGTGGAGGAGTTGAGCGGACCGCAGTTTGGCGCGGGCGTTTTGCGACTGGGCATTGCGAAGAAGGGCACGCTGGTGACGCAATCGGCGATCGAGCTGGCCAAGCGCGCCGACGTGGTGGTGGTGGCTGTTGGCTATGACCCGAATATTGAAACCGAAGGCGCGGATCGTGAATTTCAACTGCCGCCGGGACAGCAGGAGCTGATTGAAAAAATCGCGGCTGTGAATCCGCATGTGATCGTGAGCGTGACCTCGGGCGGCAGCGTGGATGCGACGCCGTGGCTGGACAAGGCGCAGGCGCTGATGGAGAACTGGTATGCCGGCGAAGAAGGCGGAACGGCGTTTGCGCGGCTGCTCTTTGGCGACGACGATCCTTCGGGCCGACTGCCGATCAGTTGGGAGAAAAAACTGGCCGACAACCCCTCGTTCACCTCGTATTATCCGGAGCCGGGAACGGAAAAGATTCACTATAACGACGGCATCTTTGTCGGCTATCGCGGATATGAGCGCAGCCATGTGCAGCCGCTGTTTCCGTTTGGATTTGGACTGAGCTACACGAGCTTCCACTATGCCAATCTGAAGATTGCCGCGACGGGCACGCCCGGCAGTTATAACGTGAGCTTTGACGTGACAAACACAGGCTCACGCAGCGGTGCGGACGTGGCGCAGCTTTACGTCGCCGAGGATCATCCCACGGTGGAGCGTCCGGCGCAGGAGTTGAAAGGCTTTGCGCGCGTGGAGCTGAAGCCGGGACAGATGCGCCATGTAACGATTCCGCTGAACGGGCGATCCTTCGCCTGGTACAACGTGGACCGGAAATACTGGCAGGCCGATGCAGGCAGTTACACGATCCATGTGAGCCGTTCGTCGGCGGACCCGCAGTTGACGGGAACGCTCAACGTGCCGACGGAGCTGGCGATTCCGGTGGAGGCGAAGTTCTGAAGCGAAGCAGGTCCGTGTGGCGCGGCGCATTCTGCGGTGCTGCGTCGCACGGGCCGGTTTTCACACAAGCGGGTTTCAATCCGGCAGTGGCAGCTCAGTGTCCAGCCGGATGGAGATCAGATCCTGACAAAGCTGAGCGACATTGGTGAAGACCAGTGCGTGCATTCCGACTCTGTGCGCGGCGTCGATGTTCACCTGTTTGTCGTCGAGAAAAAGCGTCTCTTCGGGCGCGGTTCCCAGCCGCTGCAAGAGCAGATAATAAATATCCAACTCTGGCTTGGCGCAGCCATGTTGATAGCTCCAGATGTGCGCATCGAAGTCGCGCGCCCAGGGCAGATTGCGCTCGATGCTGGCAAGTACGGCGTCGCCCATGTTGGAGAGAATCGCGGTGGCAAAGCCCTCGCTGCGCAACCGCTGCTGCCAGCGGATCATGGCGTGGTTTTCGGTTGTCCACATGCGCGCGTCCCAGGCGTTGAGCGCGTGCAGCGTGTCGTCATCGAGCGAGAGTCGCGCATCGCTGGCAAACTTTCGCCAGAACTCCAGCCCGGAGAGTTCGCCGCGATCGTAGGCGTGTCGATCGACCCAGTAGAGCGCTTCAAAAGCATCTTCGTCGAGACCGGTGAGGCGCAGCAGTTGCGCGCGCGCGGCTGGCTCGGGAGGTCCGCTCAGGACCATTCCATAATCGAATGCGATGGCGCGAATGCTCATGAACTGCGTCTCCCTGGGGGTGGTATGGTTCCGGCGTACCGTGGCCGCGTGCGATGCTGAATCTATGCGATTTTCACAACGCACGGCGTGGAATACGGAAGCAACTGCGCTGACGCGCGCACTGGAGGCGCGACGGCGAAGTGCCCTGCCTGTGCTTGATCTTACCGCTTCCAATCCGACACGCTGTGGATTCCGGTCATCGGACGATCTGTTGCTGCCGATGACTGGCGCCGAGGTGTTGGATTACGATCCGGACCCGAGGGGCAGGCGAAGCGCGCGCCAGGCGGTTGCGGCATATTATGCAGCGCGCGGAGTGAGGCTGGAGCCGGAGCAACTGGTGCTGACGACCGGCACGAGCGAGGCGTACAGCTTTCTGTTCCGCCTGCTGTGCGATCCGGGCGATGAGATTCTGGTGCCTGCGCCGGGCTATCCGCTCTTCGACTTTCTGGCCGATGCGGAGTGTGTGCGGCTGGTGACGACGCCGCTGGTGTATGACGGCGCGTGGCAGCTTGATCTGGCCACGCTGGAGGCCGGGATGACAGCGCGAACGCGAGCCGTGGTGCTGGTGCATCCGAACAACCCGACGGGCCACTACACGACGCACGCGGAGTCGGATGCGCTGTTTGCGATTTGTCGTCGGCACAGGCTCGCCGTGATTGTCGATGAAGTCTTTCTCGACTACCCGCTGCAGAGCGTTGCCGCCGCGGACGCCGCGTCGTTTCTGGCGCGTCCGACGGACATACCGGTTTTTGTGGTGAGCGGAATCAGCAAAATTGCCGCGTTGCCACAGATGAAGCTGGCCTGGATTGCCGTGGCCGGCGGAGAAAGCGTGGAAGCCGCATCGACACGAGAGGCTGCGCTGGAGCGGCTGGAGGTGCTGGCGGACACGTTTCTTTCAGTGAGCACGCCGGTGCAGGTGGCGCTGCCGCAGTGGCTGGCGCAGAGCGATGCGATGCAGGAGCGGATTTGTGCGCGCGTGTCGGCGAATCTGTCTGCGCTGGATGCTTTGCTGGCTGCGCAGCCAGTTTGCTGGGTGAGCCGGTTGCGGGCGGAGGCGGGTTGGTATGCGATTGTGCGCGTACCGGCGTTGCAGACCGACGAAGAGTTGGCGATGATGCTGCTGGAGCGCGGAGTGTGGGTTCATCCGGGAAGTTTTTTTGCAATGCCGCAAGCTGGCTGGCTGGTGTTGAGCCTGTTGACGCCGCAGGATGAGTTTGCGGCCGGCCTGCGCGTCCTGCTGGAGGCTGTGGCGCAGCAGGCAAGCGAGCAGGAGCGCGATCAGGCGAGGCGCAGATAGGGATTGCGCAGTTTTTCCTGGCCGATGGTGGTGGCCGGTCCGTGGCCGGCGATGACCTTCGTCTCTTCCGGCAGGTGGAGTAGTTTGCCGTGAATCGACTCCAGAATTCTGCGCCCATCGCCACCGGGAAGGTCGGTGCGGCCAATGCTTCCGGCAAAGAGCGTGTCGCCGGCGACGAGGATATTTTCGTGGGCAAAATGCAGACAGACGCTGCCGGGGGTGTGGCCGGGCGTGTGCAGGACAGTGGCGGGAGATTGGGTGAGGCCGACGATGGTGGATTCGCGCAGAGGCTCGTCGGGCGGCGCGGTTTCCGGAGTTTCCACGCCCAGCCAGCCGGCCTGCACGTCCATCATGCGCAGCAGCGGCAGGTCGTCCTGGTGCATGAGGATGGGTGCGCCGGTCAGTCGCTTGAGCTTCAGCGCGCCGCCGACGTGGTCGATGTGGGCGTGGGTGATGATGATCTGGCGGAGGGTGAGGCGCAGCGCAGCCAGGCGCTCGACAATGCGCGTGATCTCGTCGCCGGGGTCGATGACGATGGCTTCGCCGTGTTCGGGATCGGCGGCGATGGTGCAGTTGCACTGGAGCAGACCGACGGGGAAGGTTTCGACGAGCATGGCTTCATTGTACGGTTGGCTTTGTGAAATGAGATTTTTCACAGGATTGCTGCGGGAGATGAGCGGATGTGTTGCTTGACGGGATGCGCGCAAGTCTGTTTAACTGCGATCAACATGGATTACATCCGCATTTGCCGCAGCATCATCGTCGCCATTCGAATGAGCGGCGCACTTCCGGCTTTGCGGGGAAATGCCTGATTGCAACCAGAAATATCCTGGATTTGATCGAGCCATCTCCGCAACAGCGGCAGATGGCTTTTTCGTTGTGAATCCGGGGTCAGCGTGAGGAGTTTGACTGTGCAAGAGGTGAACTTAGAGTCGATTGAAGAGGCGCGTGTTCGGATTGGCAATGCGATTCACCTGTCGCCGTGCCAACTTTCCCATCATTTGTCAGAGCGCACGGGGCTGGAAATATATCTGAAGCTGGAAAATCTTCAGCGCACCGGTGCGTTCAAGGAGCGTGGCGCGCTGAACAAACTGTTGACGCTGAGCGAAGAGGAGCGACGACGTGGCGTGATTGCGGCTTCTGCCGGTAACCATGCGCAGGGCGTGGCGTTTCATGCCTCCCGGCTGGGCATTCGCGCGCAGATTGTGATGCCGCAGGCGACGCCGCTGGTGAAGGTTGTGGCGACGCGCGCTTTTGGCGCGGAGGTGATTTTGCACGGGGCCAACTATGACGAAGCGTGCGACGAGGCGCTGCGGCGGTGCAGGGAACTGGAACTGACGTTTATTCACCCGTTTGACGATCCGCTGGTGATTGCCGGGCAGGGAACGATCGGGCTGGAGCTGCTGGAACAGGTGAGCAACCTGGAAGCGGTGGTGGTGCCGATTGGCGGAGGCGGTTTGATTGGCGGCATTGCGTGCGCGTTGAAGGCGAAGAATCCGCGCATTCGTGTGGTGGGCGTGGAGCCGGAGAAGCTGCCGTCGATGCTGCGCGCGCGGGAAGCGGGTGCGCCGATCACGATTGGCGCGCAGGCGACGATTGCCGACGGCATCGCGGTGCGGCGCGTGGGCGAGCATACGCTGCCGCTGGTGATGCGCTATGTGGATGAGATTGTGACGGTGGACGATGAAGAAATTGCGTCGGCGATTCTGATGCTGCTGGAGCACGAGAAGACGCTGGCCGAGGGCGCGGGCGCGGCGGCGTTGGCCAGCCTGTTGCAGGCCAAGACATCGCTGCGGCATGAGCGGACGGCGGTGCTGGTGTGTGGAGGCAATATCGACGTGACGCTGCTGGCGCGCATCATTGAGCGCGGCCTGGTGAAGGATGGCCGCCTGCTGCGGCTGCGCGTGTATCTGCTGGATCGGCCCGGCGCACTGCTGCAACTGACGGAGATTCTGGCTCGGGAGCGCGCGAATATCGTGGAGACGATCCACAATCGCGCATATTATGGGGTGAGTCTGGCGGAGACGGTGATCGATGTTACTCTCGAAACGCGAGGAGCCTCGCACATCACCGCCATCAGCCATGCGCTGGCCGAGGCGGGGTTTCGCTCGGAACGCATTCAGTGAAGGAGCAGGATTTTATGTCCGATCGCAGATCGCGCTTCATGCCTCGGCGCACAACTTCCCTGGCAGTGCTGATTGCCGTGGCGGCGTTGTGTGTTTTTCTGATGTGGACAACGCGTTCGACGATGACGCATCTGCCGTTTCTGAGCGATGCGAAGGGCGCATCCGGCAAGGCAACCCGTAGTGCTTCACTTGTGGATCAAAGTCCGTGGCTGACGGCGCAGGCTCTGGCTCCGCTGGCGGTGACCGCAGAGGAAGAGCGTTACGCGCGAGCAGCCGAGCGACTGGCCGATCATGAGGTGGATCAGGCCTTCAATTTCGCACTGCGCAAAGCGGGCGTCGAACAGCGAAAACTGACCGGACCTGCGCTGGCGCTGGCGCAGAAGGTCGATCAGCTTCAACAGGTGGTGGCGCAGGACCAGGCGCGTGTGGATCAACTGAGTCATCCTGAGGGTCGCGCCGGAGCGGCCAAGATTCCAGGAACTCTGGATGTGTGGAAGGCGCAGCTCGGGTTGGATACCGATATTCTGCACGACACGGAGACGGCGCTGGCGCACGTCTCGGGTGATCCGAGAGCAGAGATTGAGCGGCAACTGAAGGCGCGCGAAGCTTCGCTGGTGGACTATGACAAAGAGGCGCAAAAGCCGTTTGATCCGGCTTATGTCTCGGTGCAGCGCTACCACACGTTGGCAAGCAGGATTGAAACGTGGCTGGCCCAATCGAGCCGTCGCCGCGCGATTCGTCAGGCTCGGCAACGCGCGACGCAGGATGCGGCAGCGCTTTCGGCGGAGTATGCCCGCATGCGGGCGGCCAGCGAGGCAAGCGAAGACTCCGCAGCGAAGAGCAGCCTGAATGCGTCGTCCAGCGATGCAGCAGGCGCATTGGCGTCGCTGCGTCAACGCAGCGCAATGCGTGAGTTGCTGGGCATTCTGGATGACCGCATCCAGACCGAGCAGCGGCTGGCGACGACGTATCGCCAGTGGGGCGCTCAGGTGGAGCTGCAACATGGCATTCTGCTGCACCTGATTGCGCAATCCGCGTTGTGGCTGGTGCTGATCGTAATTTTCATGTTGATTGCCGACACTTCGGTTCGTCACTGGACGAGCCGGTCCACGATGGACCAGCGTCGTCTGCATACCCTGCGCGCGATCTCGGAGGTTGGCATTCAGTTGGCGGGCATTGTGCTGATGCTGCTGGTGATCTTCGGCGTGCCGGATCATCTGACGACGATTCTGGGGCTGGCGACAGCGGGCATCACGGTCGCGTTGCAGGATTTTCTGCTGGCGTTTCTGGGCTGGTTTGTACTGATCGGTAAAGGCGGCATTCGCATTGGAGATCATGTGCAGATCGATGGGGCGACGGGCGAAGTGGTGGAGATTCGCCTCTTCCGCACGACGCTGCTGGAGACGGGAGATGCGCCGGACAATGTTCATCCCACAGGCCGCCGCGTGACGATGCTGAACAGCTACGCCATCACCGGGCAGTACTACAGTTTTTCCACCTCCAGCCAGTGGATGTGGGATGAGTTGTCGGTGAATCTGCCCAAGTCGGCGTCCACATGGGAGCTTGCCGAGCACCTTCAAAAGGTGGTGCGACAGGCAACGGAAGCCGATGCGCAGGAAGCGGCGAAGGTGTGGCACCAGATGATGGGTCCGCTGGCCGCGGAACATGGCGATACGGCGGCGGAGGTGCATCTGCGCCCGGCAGACGGAGGCGTGAGTCTGCGCGTACGCTACGTGACCCGCGCGACAGTGCGCTATGAGGCGCGCAATCGGCTCTATCAGCAGATTCTGGAAGCGTTGGAAGCGCCTGCCGCAACGCGATCCTGACGGCTGGACGCAGTGCGCATGGGGGCTGGATGTTTGCTATACTTGTGCTGTTGCTTCACTGCGGAAGTGGCGAAATTGGCAGACGCACAAGCTTGAGGTGCTTGCGCTGAAAGGCGTGGGGGTTCAAGTCCCCCCTTCCGCACCAAATCTCTCTCAGCGCACTCGATTGGGCGCGAGGTTTCAGAAAGTTACCCACCTATGCATTTTCTGCTTTATGCCGTGATTGTGGTTCATGTGATCGTCTGTTTTTTCCTGATCGGCGTCGTGCTGATTCAGCAGGGCAAAAGCGCTGACCTTGCCGGTACGTTTGGTGGTCAGGGTTCACAGACTGCCTTTGGTCCACGCGCCGCGGCGAATCTGATGACGCGACTGACGGGCTGGGCTGCGGCCGTCTTCATGGTGACTTCGCTATCGCTGACGATTCTGTATCTGCGCAACACGAACTCAAATAACTCCGTGCTGTCAGGAATCAAGACGTCGGCACCGGCGCAAAGCGGGAAGTAAGCTCAGGCAACAGAAAAGATCAAGAATGATCAAGGCCGATCCGCATGGCGCGGGTCGGCCTTTTTTGGTGGCTGCAATCGCCCGAGTAGAAGCTATTGGCTGACGGTTTCAACCGTTTGCGCCTCGGGACGCAGTGCATCCCAGCGCTCGCTGCCCAGTCGTTCAAATAACTCGCGCGGTGTGAATCTTCGCTCGAAGCGAAGCGTTTCAGTGGTCCGCTTGACGGTATCCATCATCGCGTCGTAGGCGTGGACGGCTGCGCCGAGCATGGCATCGGAGAGCAGCGTCATGCGATAACCCATCTCTTCCACCTCAGAGAGAGTGGCCAGCGGACTCTTGCCTCCGATGAGAACATTGAGCACGCAAGGCCCGTGTACGCGCTGCGGAACGGCGACCAATTGATGGAGACTTTCCGGGGCTTCGACGAGAGCCAGATCAGCGCCGACATCCAGAGCCGCGTTGGCGCGCGCGATGGCTTCGTCGAAGCCAAGCACGGCATTGGCATCGGTGCGCGCGATGATGACGAAATCAGGATTGCTGCGCGCTGCCACAGCCGCGGAGATCTTGCTGATGTACTCCTGACGTGGAATGACCTGCTTGCCGCCAAGGTGGCCGCATTTCTTGGGAAAGACCTGGTCCTCAATGTGTACGCCTGCCGCGCCGCTGCGTTCGTATTCGTGAATGGTGCGCGTCATGTTGAGTTCATTGCCATAGCCCGTGTCGGCATCGGCGATGACGGGAACCTGAACTGCGGCGGAGATGGCATGTGCGTTTGCAACCATCTCCGTCATGGTGGCGAGGCCGTAATCGGGCAGGCCCAGACGGCTGGCCGAGGTGCCCATGCCGGTCATGTAAAGCGCGGGGAAACCGGCAATCTCAACGGCCTTTGCAGAAAGGCAATCGAAGGCGCCTGGAGCGATGATCAAGTCCCGTTGTTGGAGCGTCTTTCGCAGGCGTTCAGCACTGGTCATAGTTTTTTCCTCGATTCAATCTGCGCGTACGCATGTACAGTAAGACGCTACACACATCTGCGAAGTTATCTCGATGAGGCAGATGAATCGAGGAAAATAGCGTGAATTTTTCGTCACGTATTCATTTTGTCTTCATCATTTACCGCTGTGTTCATGCGGGTTCGCGAGAGTCAGGCTGCACTTCAGAAGTGGAATCCAAGCTCGCCCGTCATGGCGCGCGGCGTAACGAAGTGAGTGCCGCTGAAGGTGGAAAGAAAGTTGTAGAGCGCGTATTTGTTGGTGAAATTGACGGCTGTCAGCTTCAGGCTCCATTTGTAGCGTTGGCCGCGGAAGAGATTGTCCTGGCCGATGGAAGCATCAAAGAGACTGCGCGGCGCGACGCGCGGTGGAGCTTTGTCGTTGTCTCCAGTGCCGGGCGCGGGAATGCGAACAAGCCTGGAGCTGAGCTGCGAAGCGAGACAGACAGCAGGCAGTGGAGTGTCGGGTGTGGCGCGCTGTCCATCGCAGACCAGTCCTGCCTCGGACTGTTCATCGGCGGTGAGTCCGCTGAGGATAACTGCTGGCAGGCCATTGAGCGTGGTTGAGGTGGTGGCGCAAGCGCTGTTGGGATCGTTCGAGAGCGGGTTGTAGCACGGGACTGCGCCGGCGACCAGGCCGCTGTCATAGCGCCAATTGAAGCCGATCCACGGACCGACCCATCGACGCCATTCGCCGGGAATTTGATATTGCAGATGCGTGGTTTGGTTGTAGCGTTCGTCGTGGTCGATGCGGAAAGGCAGACCGGGCTGGCCAACCGTTGCGCCTGCGCCGGCGACCTGAGGCGGAAAGAAACGCGCGGCGACCGAGGACATGACGACAAAGGCGGTGAGATTGTGAAAGTCCGGCACGGAGGCGCGCAAGGCAAAACCGGGAATTTTTGAGCTTTTCCAGTCGATGGGAAAGGTGATAGGCGTGTTGCCGAGCACGCTGAAGTCGAAGGCATTGTGGGTGTATTTCCAGATATAGTCGCCGCTGAGGACGAAGTTTTTGCCGAAAGCCTGCTGGAGTCCAGCGTGGAACTCGTTGCGGAAGCCGGGCTGAAGCGTGCCCTGCACGCCGGGGGTGCAAAGCAGCAGTGGAGAAAGTACGGGGTTCGCGCAGCCCTCGCTGGAAAGCACGAGATTTTCGTTGAAGGGCGACTCCAGAGTGCGCGCGTAGGAGATGCGCAGGACGGTGGCGGTTGCATTGATCTTGTAAGAGACGCCGAGACGCGGCTCTGCCTGGCTGGCCTTTGCCAGGCCATTGTAGACATCGCCGCGCAGGCCGAGGTTCAGCAGCCAGTTGCCGACCGTGATCTGGTCCTCGGCGTAGACGCCGATCTCCTTGATGTCGGTGTGTCCGTTGAAGGTGTAGAGTCCGCCGCCGCGCG
>JAJZHE010000108.1 GCA_021804655.1 Acidobacteriota bacterium | reverse complement strand
CCAGCGCGCTGCGCATCGCCGCCACGCGCCCATCCATCATGTCGCTCGGCGCCACAATATCCGCGCCCGCCTCGGCCAGGCTCACCGCCGTCCGCGCCAGCAGCTCCACGCTCGCGTCGTTGGCAATGGCAAACTCGTCGCCGTGCTTCTCGACCACCCCACAGTGCCCATGGCTCGTGTACTCGCACAGGCAGACATCGGCAATGAGCACCAATTTCCTTGCCGCGTCCGTCCGGCGCAGCGCGCGCAGCGCCGTCTGCACAATGCCATTGGCATCCCAGGCTCCGGTGGCCTGCTCGTCCTTGGTCTCCGGCAGGCCAAAAAGCAGCAGCCCGCCCACGCCCAGCGCGGCAGCCTGCTCAGCTTCCTTCACCGCTTCATCCACACTCAGGTTGGCCACGCCGGGCATCGAGCCGATGGGCCTGCGCACACCCTCGCCCGGACAAACGAAGACCGGCAGCAGCAGTTGTCCTGGCTCCAGACGTGTTTCTCTCACCAGGCTGCGCAGCGCCTCGGTGCGTCGCAGTCGCCGCATTCTGTTTGCAGGAAAGCTCATAGCTTCGATTGTAGTCCGGCACTGCTGGAAGATCGCACGGGCAACGGCTGCTTCAGACAACGGCTGCGGTCTGCATACAATGGAGAATGCACTCTTCAAAGCAACCGGTACGCTGGCACGTCGTGCCGGTGCACCGGAGCTGAGAACGGCTTGGCAAACAGAAGATGACAATGCTCCCGGCAAAGACGCGCGCGCACCAGGCGAAACTCCGGATCGCAACGCTGGTTTTGCGCGGCGCTTGCTTGACCCTGTGCTTCTTGACCCTGTGCTTCCTGACCCTGTCTTGCTGGACCCAGAGCAGCGCAGCGGCGCAAAGCGTGCCAGCCCGCCCCGACAGCGTCTGGCAAAGCGGCCCCCAACAGAACAGCATGGAGACCAAGCTGCATGCGGAGTCTGCGGCGGCTCCAGTGGACCTGAAGGCTGCCTGCGCCGAGGCCTGCACGCTGGCCGAGCTGATCAACCTGGCCGAGCAGCGCAACCCGGCAACGCGCCTGGCCTGGGAGCAGGCACGCGTGCGTGCCGCCAGCCTGGGCATCGCGCGCTCCGCATGGTATCCCACGCTTTCTGCGTTGGCCGTCGCCAGCACGGCGCGGGTCCGCGTTCTGCTGAACTCGCAGTTCTATCGCCAGACCTACGGTAATTTTTCGCCCGAGCTGCACGCCGAGTATCTGATCTTCGACTTTGGCGGACGTGAAGAGGCGATCGATGAAGCGAAGTGGAAGCTGCTGGCCGCCGACCTGAACTTCAACGACGCACATCGCCGCGTCATCTTTCAGGTGATGCAGGCTTACTATCGCCTGCTGAATGCGGCCAGTCTGCGCCAGGCTGCGACGGTGAGCCTGACAAACGCGCAGGCCGACGAAGCCGACGCCGGCGCGCGTCTGGAGCATGGCCTGGCAACCAGGCCCGATCTGCTGGAGGCGCAGGCAGCGCGCGCGCAGGCAGAGTTCGATCTGCAGGCGGCGCAGGGAGCCGAAGAGATTGCGCGCGGCGGGCTGGCCACCGCGCTCGAGCTGCCGCCGGAGACCTCGTTGCGCGTGGCCCAGGTCGACACGCTGACCGTGCCCGCTACGCTGGCCACAACCGTGCGCGAGGAGACCGAGCGCGCGCTGGCCGAGCGGCCGGACCTGAAGGCGCTGGCCGCGCGCATGAAGGCCGCCGACGCCGAGATCGGACGCCAGCGCTCCACCTATCTGCCCACACTGCACCTGAGCGGAAACGCCGGCGAGACGCGCCAGTACGGCCAGCAGGATATGCTGCCGCCGGCCTACGTCGGCGGCGAGACATGGGACGCGGCGCTGGAGCTGCGCTGGACGCTCTTTGACGGCGGACGTCGCCAGCAAACCGTCGCCCAGGCACGCGCGCAGAAAGCCGCAACCCAGGCCCAGATCGACGCGCTGCGCGACCGCATCGCCGACGATGTCTGGGACGCCTACACCAACGCGCAGACAGCGCTGCGGCAGCGGCAGGCAGCGCTGGCGCTGGTGACGGCGGCCAGTGAATCCTATGCCGCCACGCGAGAATCCTACAACGATGGCGTGCGCAATATCCTGGATGTGATTGCCGCACAAAAGGCCCTGGCGCAGGCCCAGGCCGAAGACGTGACGGCACGCACGCAGGTGCTCCTCCAGGTGGCCGATCTGGCCTTCCAGACCGGTGACCTGATGGCCGCATCGGGAGTGAGGAAGCAACCATGATCGAACGATTCGCACCGCTTCTCAGCCAGGGCAGACGCCGGTTGCAACACCTCTTCCGCGCTTCGCCAATGCTTGCCCTCGCGCTCACCGGCTGCGCCCACGCGCCGGAGTTCAACATTCTCGGCTCCTATTTTCCCGCCTGGCTGCTGTGCATCGCCGCCGGCGCCACCCTCTCCGGACTCAGCTTCGCCTTGCTCAGGCGCCTGGCGCTGGATCGCGAGATTGTGGCGTCGATTGTGGTCTATCCCTGCCTGGCGCTTTTCTTTGCCTGCACGCTCTGGCTTCTGCTTTTTCGATAAGGTGGCAATCGATGCAAATGACAGCCGAAAAACGACGCCTCCTGGGACGAGCCATCAGCATGGCATCCGTCCTCGGCGCGATCATCGCCGGCCTGCTCTCCGTGCGACAGATGGTAGACAATCCGCGCACCGACGATGCCGAAGTCTTTGCCAACTTCATCGCCATGGCGCCCATCGTCAGCGGGCCGGTAATGAAGATTGCCGTCGCCGACAACCAATACGTGAAGCAGGGCCAGATGATGCTGGATATCGACGAGCGACCCTACGCCTATGCGCTGGAACAGGCGCGCTCCGAGCAGGCAGCGCTTGAAGGCAACATCGTCGATGAGAATCGCCGCATCGCTTCGGAGTCCAGCGGAGTCAGCGTCACACAGGCTGGCGTGCGCAGCGCTGAAGCGGCTCTGGCCCACGCACAGGCAGCCGTGGCCCAGGCGCGAGCGGCGGTCGTCGGTGCGCAGGCCTCCGTGGACCGCGCACGCGCCGAGCGCGACTATGCCGCGCACAATCGCGATCGTCTGGAGCCGCTGCTGGCCAGGCAGTTCGTCACCGTCGATCAGGTGGACCGCGCGCGAACTCTGGCCGCGTCGCGCGAACAGGCGCTCGCCGAGGCCCAGGCCCAGCAGGTGCTGGCCAATGCTGCGCTCGCCTCTGCGCTCGCCCAGCAGATGCAGGCCCAGGCGCGTCTGGAACAAAGCCGACAACAGGTCACGCAGGCGCAGCATTCCGTGCTCACCATCGAACCCCTCGTCGCCCAGCGCAGCGGCAAACTTTCGGCCATTCAAACCGCCCAGTACAACCTCGACAACTGCCGCCTCTATGCCCCCTTCGACGGCCGCGTCACCAACCTCACCATCTCCCAGGGAGCCTATGCGCACGCCGGCCAGGAGATCTTCACGCTCATCGACACCCGCACCTGGTGGGTGCTGGCCAACTTCCGTGAGACGCAGTTGCGCCACATTCAGCCGGGCATGAAGGCCGACGTTTATCTGATGTCGCGCCCCAGCCTTCATCTGCACGGCATAGTCGACAGCACAGGCTACGGAGTGACTCCCGACGCCGACCTCATCGGCAGGTTCACCCAGGGATTGCCCGACGTGCAGCGCACTCTCAACTGGGTCCATCTGGCCTCGCGCTATCCGGTGCGCATCCGCATCCTCGATGGTCCGCAGCAGAACTTTCGTCTGGGAGAATCCGCCGTGGTCGTCATCGATGGCCAGCCCGGATTGCTGTAGCCGCCGATGAGCGCTGAAGCCGCAGCCCTGCGCACCGACACACGCAGCTTCACCGCGTGGTTTGCGGAGTTTCTGCGCAGCGAGCTGGCCCCCTATCCAGGCCGCGGCATGCTGGTCGCGCGCATGGTCATCTCCGCCACCATCACCATGATCCTGGTGATGACCTTTCGCATTCCCAATGGAGCAACCGGGCCGCTCTACGCCTTCATCATCGCGCGCGACAACCTGCTGACCACGGCGCGCTCGGCGCGCAATGTCCTGCTTGCCTTTGCGCTCTGCGCCTTCTTTGTCCCGGTCGGCGCGCGCATGTTCGGCTCCGTGCCCATGACGCATTTTCTGTGGGAAGCGGCCAGCATCTTTCTCATCTTTTTTCTCATCCGCACGCTGGACAACTACAGCGTCGCCAGCGCCATCGGACTGATGGCGACCTCTGCCCTCGCCGTCTGGTATCTGCCCGGCCCCGCCGAGCATAACGTCGAGTACACACTGTGGCAGATCGTCTCTCCCGCCCTCGGAGCCGCCGTCACCATCGCCGTCGAAGCCCTCTTTTATGCCCTCTGGAAAGAGGACGAACTCCTGCGCGGCTTGAATGACCGCCTGCTGCTCATCGAAGAGATGCTCGGCTGCTACGCGCAAGAATCCACCGTGCCGCGCGCGCTGAATCGCAGGCTCGCGCAGGCCGCCATGATCGGCGTTGGCGGCCTGCGCCGCAGCGCCTCCCGCGCCAACACGACACCCACACATCGCGCGCAGATGAACGCCGTCATCTCGCTCGTGGGCCGCTCCGTGGACTTTGCCGCCGCGCTCGCGCACACCGCCCGCTCGCTCGACGCCGCGGACCAGCAAGCCGCGCGGCATCTCTTCACGCGCATCACACAGACACGCCACGCTCTGGCCAAAGGCTGGGACGGCGCGGCTCTGGAACCGCTCTCACAATCCCCCCCGCTCGATGTCAGACTGCCGCTGCTGCGCGAGCTGGAAGAGATGTTCTCGCTCATTCCGCGCGTGCTCGTCGGCTCGGAGTCGCTCGAAGCCTACGACGCCTTCACCGAGCGCGCGCTGCCGCAGAGCCGCATCTTCGTGCGCGACGCCTTTCACAATCCTGAACACCTGCGCTACGCCCTCGGCGGCTGCCTCGCCGGCATGCTCTGTTACGTGCTCTACGTCTCGCTCTCCTGGCCCGGTCTGGCCACCTCCGTCACCACCTGCGTGCTCACCGCGCTCTCCAACATCGGCTCCTCGCGACAAAAACAGATCCTGCGCCTCGCCGGCGCGGTCATCGGCGGATTCATCTTCGGCATGGGCGCGCAGATCGTCGTTCTGCCCTGGCTGGACAGCATCGCCGGATTCACGCTCCTCTTCGCCGTCGTCACCGCCGCAGCCGCGTGGATCTCTACCTCCAGCGCACGGCTCTCCTACTGCGGATTGCAGATCGCTCTGGCCTTCTACCTCATCAACGTGAACGACTTCCACATCCAGCTTTCGCTTGCCATTGCCCGCGACCGCGCTCTCGGCGTCCTGCTCGGCGTCTCCATGATGTGGCTGGTCTTTGAACGACTCCATCCAAAGACCGCAACCGACGCCATGCTCGACACCTTCATCGCCAATCTGCGTCTGCTCGCGCAGTTCACCACGCTGGCCCTGCCCCATCCGGATGTACAGTCGATTGCCCGCGTCCGCCGCCTGCGCACGGCCATCTCCAACAATTTTGCCGACGTCAACGCACAGGCCGACGCCGTGCCCTTTGAGATCGGCGCGGCGCGCCCGCAACACATGGCCGCGCGCGACCACATCCGCCGCTGGCAGGCAATGCTGCGCACTTTTTTCCTGCTCGAGCTGGCCGTGTTGCAGTACACCGCGTTCTCTACCGCTGAAACGCTCAGCGAAGACGACGCTCAAGGGTTGCGCGAGTTCGACGCGCAGTGCGCACACAGGCTGGAAGCGATGGCCAATCAGCTCGATGCCCAGCGACGCGAACAAACCACACCCGAGCCTGCGTGGCCCGCGCCCGGCTCCGCCGCGTGGCCCGCCTGGCTCACCGGCGAAGCGGGATCTGAGGCAGGCACAAACGCCGGAGTGCAGCCCATGGCACGTGAGATTCGCCAACTGCTGGATCGCGTGGCGGAGGAAATGCAGACGATCCCGATCTTCTCCATCGATCGGGATTCAGCCTGAAAATTCAGCCTTCAATGCGCGTCGAGCCAGTTGTCCAGCGGCACAAATCGACGCTTCGCCGCAAAGCGCGCAAGCAGCGCCTCCGCTGCGGCCACCGATGCGGCGCGATCCACCTTCAGCGAATGCTGGCTGCCGTCATGCAGCACCACATTGCTGGCCATGCCCCGCGCGTGGTTGCGCTCCACCAGCGCCGTCAGCCGCGGAGCCACCTGATCGACCGACTTCGCCTTCCAATCCGCGGCCATGGCATTCCACAGCACCGGCGTCAGGCCCAACGCGCGCGCGCAGCGCAGCGTGAACGGCCGTCGCGCGCCAAAGGGCGGGCGAAAGAATCGCACCGGCTCGCCCAGAATCGACTCCAGCTCCTGCTGCGTATGCACCAGTTCAAGCCGTGTGCGGTTGGCGCCCAGCAACGCAAAGTTCGGATGGCTCCAGCTATGGTTGGCGATCGTGTGGCCGGCCTCGCGCATCTGGCGCACCAGCGGCCTCTGCATCGCAGCGTATTTGCCCATCACGAAGAACGTCGCGC
Source organism: Acidobacteriota bacterium (assembly GCA_021804655.1). Classification (GTDB taxonomy): domain Bacteria; phylum Acidobacteriota; class Terriglobia; order Terriglobales; family Acidobacteriaceae; genus Acidicapsa. The sequence continues at coordinate 3,551 of JAJZHE010000108.1, read as the reverse complement.
GCACATTGTGACGCGCCAGCGTCTCCAGCAGCATCGGCGTCCAGCGGGGATTCGGACCATCGTCAAAGGTGAGCGCAATCTCCTCCGGCAGCGCCGGCGCAATCAGCGCCTTGCCATACATCTGCGCCTGCGGCCAGTGCGCGGCAAAGAGCGCTCCGCCCACCGCGGCTCCGGCCACTGCGCCGCCAACGGCAATCTGCATCGTCTGCTGCGACCATTGCATCAAGTCAAACCCATTTCTCACCGGCATGCCCGGTTTGATTGCCATCCTACACCGGGCGGCGTAAACTCGTCTGGTAACGGGCCGCATCCTGTGTGATCGGAGCGGCACTGGAGACGCCATGAGCCTGACCAACCTCTCCGACGGTCTTCCCGCCGACAATCGCCCCGCCGCAGCTCCTGCCGCTGGCCTGCCCAGCGCTTCCACTCTCAGCAAAGTCACCATGCCCGCCCTCGCGCAGATGAAGCGCCAGGCCAGGCCCATCACCGCGCTCACCGCCTATGACTACGCCACTTCGCGACTGGTGGACGAGGCCGGCATCGACCTGATTCTGGTGGGCGACTCGCTCGCCATGGTCGTCCTCGGCCAGGACAATACGCTGGCCATCACCGTGGATGAGATGCTCCACCACACCCGCGCCGTCCGCCGCGCCGTCCGCCGCGCGCTGCTGGTCGCCGATATGCCCTTTGGCAGCTACCACGCTGCGATTCCCGAAGCCGTCGCCAACGCCGTCCGCTTCGTCAAGGAAGCTGGAGCCGAAGCCGTCAAAATCGAAGGTCCGCGCACCGAGCTGGTGGCCGCGCTTGCCGCTGCTGAAATTCCCGTCGTCGGCCATCTCGGCCTCACCCCGCAAAGCCTGCTGCGCATGGGCGGCTACCGCGTCCAGGCCAAAACCGCCGACGCCGCAGCCCAGCTTTGCGCCGAAGCCCATGCGCTGGCCCAGGCCGGTGCCGGCGCGCTGGTGCTGGAGGGCGTGCCGCGCGAAGTCGCCGCACGCATCACCGCCGAGCTGACCATTCCCGTCATCGGCATCGGTGCCGGGCCGGAGTGCGATGGGCAGATTCTGGTTCTCCACGACATGCTCAACCTGACCTTCGCTCCGCACGCCAAATTCGTCCGCCAATATGCCGACGCCTCTGCACTCATCCGCGAAGCCGTCGATCGCTATCGCGAGGATGTCGAGCAGCGCGCCTTCCCCACCGACGCCGAAAGCTATCACCTGCCCGCCGCGGAGACCGGCGCGGCGTTTCCCGCTGCAACCTCCGGCGCAGCCGCGGCGCGAGGCTGAAGCAATGCAGGTGCTGACGACTGTCGCCGAACTGCGCAACTGGTCTCGCAATCGTTCACGCGGATTGCTCTCGGCAGGCATCGGACTCGTACCCACCATGGGCGCGCTCCATGAAGGACATCTCTCTCTGGTGCGCGCCGCACGCAAGCGCGGTGACGCCGTGGCGGCAAGCATCTTCGTCAATCCCACGCAGTTCGGCCCCAACGAAGACTTCGAGCGCTATCCACGCACCTTTCATGCCGACTGCGCCCTGCTCGAAGCCGAAGGTGTCGAAGCCGTTTTCGCGCCCGCCGTCGTAGAAATCTATCCCGCCGGAGCCGCAACCTTTGTCGATGTCGAAGGCATCGGCAGTCGGCTGGACGGCCACTCCCGCCCCGGCCACTTTCGCGGCGTAGCCACCGTCGTCGCCAAACTCTTTGCCGCCGCCGAGCCAACACGCGCCTACTTCGGCCAGAAGGATGCCGCGCAGGTCGCCGTGCTCCGGCGCTTGGTCGCCGATCTGCTGCTGCCGGTCGAGCTGGTCGTCTGCCCCATCGTCCGCGAAGCCGACGGGCTGGCCATGAGTTCGCGCAACCGTTACCTGAGCGCAGACGAACGCGCCGAAGCGCTCGCGCTCAGCCGCGCCGTCCGCGCCGGGCAAAACACCTTCGCCGCCGGGGAGCACGACGCGGAAGCCATCCGCGCCACGGCCTTGCGCGAGCTGACGCGCAGCAGTGCCGTGCGCGTCGATTACGTGGCCGTCGTGGACTGGGCAACGCTGGAGCCGGTGGAGCGCGTGAAGCAGGGCCACCTGCTCGCCGTCGCGGTCCACGTCGGCGCCACGCGCCTCATCGACAACTGCATTCTGCACGCGGAAGAATAGAACCGCGGACGATGGTTTCTTCATCCAATCGCCAGTGCCTTTTCCTCAATGAAAAGCCACACGAGCGGTTGCCTGCCTGTAGAGTCAATGAGCGAAAAGGCTCGATCGGCCCTTCCGGATCGACGGAGCACATACAACATTGCGAGGAGAAACCATGACCAAACCAGCGAAACTCGGCGGCACTTTCACCTTTCCCCACACCTCAATGACGGTCAGCCGCATGGGGTATGGAGCCATGCAGCTTGCCGGAAGGGATGGGCACAAACGTGTCTGGGGACCGCCCCGCGATCTTCCCGGCGCCATTGCCGTCCTGCGCGAGGCCATCGCTGCCGGGGTCAACCACATCGACACCAGCGATTTTTACGGCCCGCACATCACCAATCAGCTCATCCGCCAGGCTCTGCACCCTTATCCGGACAATCTGGTGATCGTCACCAAAGTGGGCGCGCGCCGCGCCGAAGATGGCTCATGGCCGCACGCTCGCTCGCGGCAGCAGATCATCGATGCCGTGCACGACAACCTGCGGAATCTCGGCCTCGATGCCCTCGATGTCGTCAATCTTCGCCTCGGAGGCATGTACGGGCCTGAGGACGAACCCTTTGAAGAACCGTTGACCGCGCTGGCCGAACTCCAGCAGCAGGGTCTGGTTCGCCACATCGGCCTCAGCACCGTCTCCGCGCCTCAGCTCGCCCAGGCGCAGACCATCACACAGATCGTCTGCATTCAGAACTACTACAACGTCGCCCGCCGCGCCGACGACGCGTTCATCCACGATCTGGCTGCTCAGGGCATCGCCTACGTGCCCTACTTCCCTCTGGGCGGATTCGCTCCGTTGCAGTCCTCGCAGCTCCAGCACGTCGCCACTTCGCTCGACGCCACGCCCATGCAGGTCGCGCTTGCCTGGCTGCTGCAACGCTCGCCCAATCTGCTGCTCATCCCCGGCACATCCTCCATCCACCATCTCCATGAAAATCTTCAGGCCGCAACACTGAAACTCCCCGACGAAGCGCTCGCCATCCTCGACACCATCGGCGCCGCCAAATAAGCAAGGAATCGGCAGGCCGCGCGTCAAGGAACCATGCCGTGCGGCTGGCAATCCATCCCACCCGCAAACACGGCTGCGGCAGAAAGCGTCCAGGCAACGCCTCTGCCGCAGCGGTTTTTCCATAGGATTTTCGACTACCGGCCTTGCGTTGGCGGGGCCGTTGGCGGGGCCGCTGGCGCTGCCGGCGGAGCACCATGCTCTTCGCGCTTCGGCGGAATATACTCCTCCGGCCCCAGATGTCCGCGATGGCAGGTGCCGCAGGTCACCGACTGGCCCGAGTTGGGAACCATGCTCACGTAATCGGTGTTGATCTTTTCCGTCATCTTGTACATCAGACGCGCCGTCTGCTTCTCTT
>JAJZHE010000107.1 GCA_021804655.1 Acidobacteriota bacterium | reverse complement strand
CTCAGAATTCCGCCACTCGGTCGTACATCTACGGCGCTGGAGGAGACTGACAGATGCTGCGACACGTCGGCTTGCGCGCGCTGTATCGCGGAGATATTCACAAAGCTCCGTACATGAACACACAATTCAGTTCTCCGAACTGTTTATGCACACAGCGGAGCCGATGATTGGGGCCTTTTATCGATTTTAGATATTGCGCAGCGGCAGCGACGCCTTTCTGGATTCGGCGACGGGCTGAGATCGGTGGTCGGCTTCGGTTCGGGGCAGGACGCGGCGACCAACTCAGGCTCCGCCCAAGAGACGATGGAAAAAATGACCAATGCGGCGGAAGACGCCCGGGCGCTTCGGAGCAGTTTGCGCGGGAGTTGCGGCGGTCTGCGGCGCGGATGAGGCTGCGGGTGGGTTGGTGAGTGCCCTTGCCGTTGGACTGGCGGCACCGCTGTAGCTGAGCGCGGCACTGGCCTCGGCATGGACGACGCCGGGCTGTGTGGCATTAGGTGGCGGGGTGGGCAGCGGCGCCAGTCCGGCGGATTGAGCAACCGGGAACACATTGTTACCGAGGGTGCGCGTAGCTGTTGCAGGGCAGCCGCAGGACTCGCGTTCGTTATCGACAACTTCAGTGAGCAAGCCGCGCTGGAAGAGCACACGCTGGCGCGACTGCACGCGATAGGCACCGCCGGTGAAGAGGCTGGAGACGGTGACATAGGGCGGATTCTTGCCTGGGTTGTCGATGCAGGTGTCGCCGTGGTCTCCCAGCCGAACCTGGACTGCGGATTTTCCTGGCCCGCTGATCAGGATGCGAAAGTCCGGCGTGAGGATAACATCGGAGTCGGCACCGGTGCGGAAGTCGGTCTCCAGCGCGCCGTGGTCAAGCGAAATCATCAGGCCGGAGTGGTCAGCGGCTGCGTGCGCCGGGTCCATGGTGAGCGTGGCGCGCGTCGTCGTGCAAAGACGAAGCTGGCCGCGCCCTGGTAATGTGAGCGTGGCTGTGCGTGTGCCTGCGGTGACCGACCCGCTGGAGCCGATGGTGGCGTGACTGCCGGAGACGGTCAGCGATCCGGCAACGGTGAGGCCAGAGGCTGCATCGAGCCGGACAAAGGCAATGGGCGTCGCAATGGGCTGTGTCGCGATGGGTGTGGTGTTGGCTTGTGCTGAGTTTTGTGCTGAGCCTTGTGATTCGGCTTGTACAGCGGCTTGAGGTGGGGCTTGCGCCGACGGACCCACAGCTGGCTGTGCCATGGCAGTCCAGCCGGGGACTGCGACAATAAGTGCGCAGAAAGCGAGGGCCGATCGAAGGTGGATGGGCATCGCAGGCTACATGGCGAGGAAGTTGCGGATCATCTGGCGGCCGCCCTCGGTGAGCACGCTCTCCGGGTGGAACTGGACGCCTTCGATGGGCAGGGTGCGGTGGCGCAGGCCCATCAGCACAGGAGCGCCGGTCGAGTCAGGCGTGTGCGCCGTGGGGATGAGGGTGTTGGGCAGCGTCGCTTCGTCCACGATGAGCGAGTGGTAGCGTGTGCAGGTCAGCGGCGTGGGCAGTCCGGTGAAGATGCCACGGCCGTCGTGTGTGATGGGGCTGGTCTTGCCATGCATCAGTTCAGCGGCGCGGACAACCTGACCGCCAAAGGCCGCACCAATCGCCTGATGGCCAAGACAGACGCCGAAGATCGGAGCGCGGCCCGCCATGCGCTGGATGAGCGGGATCAGAATGCCGGCTTCCTGCGGTGTGCAGGGACCGGGTGAAAGCAGGATGCGGTCGGGCGCGAGCGCTTCCACCTCGTCGACGGAAAGCTCGTCGTTGCGCCGGATGGTCATCTCCGCGCCAAGTTCGCCGAGGTACTGGACCAGGTTGTAGGTGAACGAATCGTAGTTGTCGAGAACGAAGACCATACTGTGTTGAGTGTAGCGCAGGGCATTGCATGCAGTAGCCGCGCTGCGCGACGGACTTTTGCTGCGCTCCCGCTGGTCACATGAGATTGGGAGCTTTGGGTCAAACGGTCGCCAGCGGCTGGCTGCGGTCGGTGCTCATGGTCGGAACGGCGCGCAGCAGTTGTTGCGTATAGGGATGGCTGGGATGGGTGAAGACCTGGGCGGCGGGGCCGGTTTCGAGGATGAGGCCATGGCGCATGACGGCCACGCGCGTCGCCACCTGGCGGATGACAGCGAGGTCGTGGCTCGTGAAGAGCATCGCCAATCCCCGTTCCCGCTGAAGACGGCCCAGCAGTGCAAGAATCTGCGCCTGAACGGTCACATCGAGGGCGGTGGTTGGTTCGTCGGCAAGCAGCAGAGCCGGTTGGTGAACCAGCGCCATGGCGATGAGGATGCGCTGTCGCTGGCCGCCGGAGAACTGGTGCGGGTAATCGCCGAGGCGTGAACGGGAGTTGGGAAGGGCCACCGCATCCAGCGCTGCCAGAACGCGTGAGCGAAGTTCACCGTGGCGCAGATGCGGCTCATGCGCCTGAATGGCTTCTCCCACCTGCGAGCCGATCGTCATCACCGGGTTGAGCGCCGTCATCGGCTCCTGAAAGATCATGGCCATCTGGTTGCCGCGCAGCGAGCGGAGCACCGTGTGAGATAGCCCGACAAGCTCGCACCCACGCAAGCGGATGGAACCGGTGACCTGGACGGCCGGTCCATGCAGGCCCATGACGGCCAGCGCGGTGGCGCTTTTGCCGGAGCCGGATTCGCCGACCAGACCGAGGACTTCGCCGGGGTTCAGTTCAAGGGAGATTCCCCGCACCGCCTCCAGCGCGCCAAAGCCAATGCGCAGGTCGCGGATGGCGAGCAGCGGGCCGTGGTCGTTGCCAGATGAGGAACGGCTTGAGGAACTGGGGGCAAAAGTCATGCGCGGCAGTGGAGTTTGTCGGGATGAGGGTATCAAAAGGTGCGGAGCGGACCAGGCTAAGTCGGAATAAGCCGGCCCACTCCGGGCAGTGGGGTCACTGATGCAGCACCAGAGTACGCTGCAACTGGAAGTTGAGGATGCTTTCGGCGGGCACTTTGACGGTCTTGCCGTGGGTGAGTATCTGTGTGCCGAGACCGCCGAGACCACCTGCCAGAGCGCCGATGGCCGCTCCCTTGCCGCCGCCGAAAGCTGCGCCAAGCAGCGAGCCAAGCGCGAGTCCACCGCCGCCGAAGAGCGCCGTGCGCTTGTTGAGGCCCACGCCTTCCTGGCCGCCGACCGAGCTGGAATCGACCAGATACGTCGCACCGTTCAGGCGGATGGAGTAAAGATCAAGCGCGTACGCCTGGCCATGAATACCGCCCTGTGAGGCATCCACAACCTGAAGCTCGGCGCGGGTTCCAGCAGGGATGGAGATGGCTCCCATGCTGTCGCGGACATTGTTCTGGATGGTGGCGGCATATTGCATGCCGGCGGTGTCCTTGGTGGTGTCAATTGGCACATCGGTGCGCACGTCAATCTGCGTGCCAGAGGGGACAAGGATGGAGTTGCGCGTTGTGGCGGCGGTGCGCGCAGCTCGGCCTGTGATGCCTCCGACTGCGTTCATCGCGTTGCCGGCCATCGCTGAACCCATGCTGGCCGACGTCATCGGCGCAGAGGGCGAAGCCTGCTCGGCGAAGATGATGGTGGTGACATCGGAGAGCGGGAAGACGTAAGAGATGCCGTTCTGGCCGTTGAAGGGCAGCGTGGTGATGCCGACGAGCTGGCCCTTGTATGCGTGGCCGCTGCGCAGTGTGATGTGGTCGGCAAGGTTGGAGAAGACGATGGACTGCACCTGGGATACCGGGAAGGTGTACTGGATGCCCTGCATGTCCTTGAAGACGAGCTTGCCGCCGGGCGCTCCGGTGAAGGAGCCGGAGTAGCTGCGACCGTCGTGCAGGACGACGATATCGGCAAACGTGGCTGTGCTGAAGGCGAAAAGCAGGGCGAGGACGAGAGCGAGCTTTTTCATGGTTCGTATCGACTCCTGTATGAGTGGCGTGAAGGGGCTGCGCCACACTGATTATCGCTCAGACGCGGATCAGACAGCGAAGGTTGTGCGGAGGAAATTGTTCAGCGAAGGGTGAGCGCGAAGAGTGCGTCAAGGACGACGGATGGCTCGGGACGAACGCGGAAGTCGGCATGGGCCTCGCTGAAACGCACGGTGCCGCAGGTGTCGAGCACAAAAGTGGCGGGGATGGGCAGCGCCCAGGTGGATTCGCCGTTGAGGAAAGGGAGATTGACCAGGATGGAGCGCAGATAGCTTTGGTGATACTCCGGGACCGTGTAAACAAGGCCAAATTTTGATGCGAGCGCGGAGCCTTCGTCATGAAGCAGTGGAAATGGAAGGCCATGCTGTTGTGCGGCGAAGTCGGACTGACGCTGAGTCTGCGGACTGATGGCGACAAAAAACGCGCCAGCGCTGCGAATCTGTCCGTAAAGGTCGCGCCATGCCTCCAGTTCGGTCATGCAATAAGGGCACCAGCGACCACGAAAGAAGGTAACGATGAGCGGACCGAGCGCCAACAGATCGCGACTGCTCTGCATGCGTCCTGCAGCGTCCGGCAAGGTGAAATCAGGTGCCTGCGCACCAACGGGCAGAATGCGCTCTTCGATGCCGGAGGCGAAGAGTTCAGCGACAGCACGCTCCCCAATTGCAAGCCGCTCGGCGGGCACCAGAGTCCGCGTGTTGGCGGTGATGGAGTCGAGCTGGTCCTGAAGCGAAGACAGATGCCGATTCATGAAATTCGTTGTTCCGGTGCGCTTTTGAAGGCGACAAAAGCAGGCATTCTCAGTGTATCCGGCGACCGACGGATACCGTTTCAGCGGTTGAACTTGTGGATGAAGAAAATAGAATCGATCATTTTTTACACCGCTTGCGCCATTGTGGGCGCCAGCCTGCGGATCGTCAGAACAGTAATGTCATCTTCCTGGCCGAAGTTCTGCGCCGTATCCGCAATGAAAAACGCTGATTCTGTGCTGATGTTCCGGATGCGGTCAAAGCCAAACAGTTCGCCGGAAGGACGTCTTGCCTCGGGAATTCCGTCGGAGATCATCAGCAGCCGGTCACCGGGATGGACATAGAGATGCACCTCTTCGTACTGCGTTCCATCCATCACGCCAAGCGGCAGGCCACCTGGCATCGCCACTTCCTGGCTGTTCAGATACGGTGCAGGATGCCCTGCGCTGGCCACGGTAAGCTCGCCATCCGGAGCAAAATAGGCCGCTTCGCAAGTGGTAAAGCTGGCGCTGCCAACAACCACCCGATTCAGCTCCGACAGAATCTTTCCCGGCGAAGTCGCGCGCGTCAGCCGCAGTGCCCCCATCAGCATGGAGACGTTCATTGCCGCCTGGAGTCCCTTGCCCGCCACATCCCCCACCACCACCAGCAGACCGCCTTCAACTGTCGGCTGAATGTGAAAGAAATCGCCACCCACTTCGTTGGCAGGCGAGTACACCGTATCCACCTCGAAGCCAGGCGTCTTCGGAGCCTCCAGTGGGATCATCACCTCCTGCACACTGCGCGCCGCCTCCAGCTCGCTGGAGACACGCTGTCGCTCATGATGAATCCGCTGGAAGCGTACGAAGATGATGATCAGGATCACGACAATCCCCAGAAAATCAGCCACATCCGAGACATGCACGGGTACCGGCCCGGCCTGAAACGTCAGTGGAGATTCCACCGGAGTTGCCTTCCAGCTTGAAGCCGCCAGCGTCGAGGCCAGCTCCACGGTGCCCACCACGCTCAGCAGCAGAGGCAGCAGCAGCAGTGCCGCTTCATAGTTCTTCCGGAACGCCGCCCGCGTCAGTTGCCATCCCACAAAAACCATCCACGCGCCAATCCACAGGAGTGCGAACAAAGCGGCAAAGACCCACGCTACCGCCACTCCGCTGCCGTCATGGATCATCATCAGCAGCGGTCCAAAACTCAGCAGCAGTGGCGCGGAAAATCGCAGCGCAATCACAAACCATCGGCGCTTCAGCGTCAGAAAGCTGTAGAGAAATTCAAAGTAGAAGTACGCCGAGATCAACAGCAGTTGCCCGGTCCATGCAAAGACCAGCCTCTGCGACTGGTCGCCCATGCTGCCCACGTAGCCCACATACGCCAGCGGCGCGATGAAGACCAGATGCACGCCCAGCCACAGATACTCCTTGTGGTCGCGCTGGGTCCAGAACAGAGCCAGCAAAAACGCCGCCAGCAGGAGTTTCAGCCCGCTGTCCACCAGCGTTGGCAACCGCTCGAGCAGCATCTTGTCCCGCCATATCTCCACATGCGCGGGAAGGTCGCTCGCAGTGCCCAGCACAAATGTCCGGTGCGCAAAAAAACCCGTGTAGGCATCCAGGCCCACAGGCGTAAAGGGCGTCTGGACTGCCAGCGTCATCACCGTCTCGCCCGCCGGAATCTCCACCGGATACAGCCGCGTCACCTGCTCGAAGGGGTCCGCCGGCCTTCCCTTCAGGGTCATCGGAAAAATCTGCTTTCCATCCAGATAGACGTTCATCCCCACGTCGCCGCCAAAGACGGCCACCTGCGAGCTTCGCGACACGGGCACCTTCACCATCAACGCCAGTGGTCCGTGCTGCGTCGGGAGTTTCACCTTCAACCGAAACCACGCGTACGGGCGTCCATGATGATGCGGATGCGGCGCATGACCCGTCTGAGCGCCACCTGGCTCAGGCTGCTCATCCGCCGCTGATTCATCCACCTCGTCCAGTGCGTCCCTGGCGTCTCGCATCGGCCACCTGGAGTCGTCGAAGTCCACCTTCGCCGGATCCGTCCCTGCCGCAATCCCCAGTCGCCAGTTCCTGTCCAGAACCACGGGTTCGCCAAGCCCTGTTGCATCAAAAACCGTCGCTTCCCCCGGCTTCGGCGCATTGCCCGTCGGCGGATGGATCCGGCCGCGCATCATTCGTGCGCCAGGCGGGGGTTCAGGATGGGGCGAAGCGGTCTGTGCGCCGTTCTGCGCCGCGGCACTGACGCTCAGCAGCAGGACGCAGGCAAGTGCAGCCATCATCCGCACACGCATTCCCGCTCGCGCCTGTCCTCGCGTGCATCGCGCGCGCTGCTTCCGGTTGATCTGAGATTGCGGCTCCATTCCGGCTCCTGCCCAGAACTCCACTCTAAAGCAATCGGTCCTTCTTCATCGCGTACATTTTTTTCTTCATTGCGATGATTCGGTCGAAACTCCTTCGCCAATTGCCAACGATTCGGCGCATACTAGGTTCTAAACAGGATAGAGAGCGCAGTTCGCATCCTGGAAACCGCTATGGCCAGCATCGCTTCTAATTTTCGTGTTCTCGCCGTCCTCCGCGTACTTCCTGTTCTGGTATGCGCTGGAGCGTTGGTTGTGCAAGCCCCTCTTGCAGCGTCTTTGCAGACGGCACCCTCTCAGGCGACATCCTCTCCATCCACTCCGCCATCTTCTTCGCCGCAACCCAGTGCACCGCAGCCCACCTCCACGCGTCCTCAGTCTCCAGAACCTGCTGCACAGCACCCCGCAACTTCCGCTTCGCCGCAAACGGCTCCCGCATCCAATCCAACCTCATCGGACTCCAGAGCCGCCCAGCCAGTTGCGACAAGGCCCGATTCAGGCTCCAGCGCCAGTCCCGAGACCAGCAAAAACGGCAAAACCGCGAAGAAAGACGCAAAAGTTGCCGCCGCCAGCCAGCCCATCCCCATGGCAGAACCGGGCAGTGACATGGACAAGGTCAAGTCCGGCAGCATTGAAGATGTGAATGCGGTCGGCAATCGCAACATCGGCGGGCGCGGCCTGGGCAACTGGTACTCCACCGACTGGGAGATTCGCATGGGACACACCTATGCGGCGGAGATCGACAAAAGCGCCCGCTTCATCACCGACCCGGTCGTGACGGAGTACGTCAACCGCATCGGCCAGAACATCGTCAAGAACTCCGACGCCAAGGTGCCATTCACCATCAAGGTCATCGACTCCGACGAGATCAACGCCTTCGCTTTGCCGGGTGGTTTTTTCTACGTTAACTCCGGCCTCATCCTCAACGCGGATGAAGAGGCCGAACTGGCCGGAGTCATGGCGCATGAGATTGCACACGTCGCCGCGCATCATGCCGCGCGCGAAATGACTCGCCTCAACTACGCGCAGATCGGAACCGTCCCGCTCATCTTCCTCGGCGGCATGACGGGTTACGAACTTTACGAAGCATCGTCGATCGCGGTCCCGCTCACTTTTCTGCACTTCTCGCGTGAATTCGAGTCTCAGGCGGATTTTCTCGGCATTGAGTACATGTATCGCGCAGGCTACGATCCACAGGCTTTTGTTGCCTTCTTTGAAAAGATTCAGGCGCTCGAAAAGCGCAAGCCCGGCATCATCTCAAAAACTTTTTCCGACCATCCCCAGACCCCAGACCGCATTCAAAACTCGCAGTATGAAATTGCACACTACCTTCCGGCAAAGCCCGATTACCTGATTACCACTTCTGAGTTCGACGACGTGAAGGCGCGCCTGGCTCGCATTGAAAACAAGCGCAGGCTTCATGACAATCGTGGCCTCAAACGGCCCTCCCTGCGCAAGGCCAGCGCTTCGCCCCAGGACGGCAACGCGCCACCGACCAACGGCGACGATCAGCCCACACTCCATCGCCGTCCGGATGACACCAGCAGCAGCACCGGCTCAGGCAATACCAGCAGCAATTAGCCACTTTTATCGGCTAAGCTATCATGGCTTCAGCCGTTGTTTGCTTGGCTCATCTCTCTTGCGGAAAATCGGCCATGAAGCGCATCCTCAGCATCTCTGCCGTCATGTTGTTCATCCTGGTGCTCAGCAAGCTGGCCAGCAACGTGGCGCCGCCTGCGCCGCCGGGCACAGCCTTTGCGCTGAAAGCGCAACATGTTATCGCCTGCTCGCCAACGGAGATCGTTCTAGCCGATGAGCACAATACCTCTGTGCGCCTCGATATTGACAGCTCCTGGCCGGAGTGTTCTTCGTTTGAGAAGAATGAGGTTCTGGATTTTTATCTGTCACGCGGCGACAAGACACACTTCATCAGCGATGAGCATACCGCCTGGTGGCGGAAGGTCATGTGATTTCCAGACTCGGCTCCGTTCAACAGCCGTTTTTGCAGCGCGCCAAAATCGCCTGGTGCAGCCGATCTCGCACGCTCTTGGGCAGTTCATACAACTCGTTGGAGCGATAGACTTCGATCGTCTTGCGCGTCGTGTTCAGCGTAACCGTGCAGTGCGCACACCCGCCCAGATGCTCCTCAAGCTGCTTGCGCGTCTCCGCGCCCACGGTTCCGTCGATCAGCTCGTCCAGCAATGCCAGAAATTCTGTGCAGGTCACTTTTCACCAGCCTTTTTCGAACGGAAATACCGGCTCAACCGCTCCCGCAGTTGCAGCCGCGCGCGCAACAGCCGCGACTTCACCGCCGGCACGCTCAAGCCAAGCATCTCCGCTGTCTCCTCGGTCGAAAGTCCATCCACATCACGCAACACAAACACCACCCTGAAGCCCTGTGGCAAACCCTGGATCGTCTTCCGCAGAATCTTCGCCAACTCCGTCTGGGTGTAATTCTGCTCCGGATTCGGACTCCAGTCTGCCAGATCCCGTGGAACGCTGCCTTCGTCCGTCTCAATGTCCTCGTCAATCGAGACCATCTTGCCCGTCCGTCGCTTGCGCAGACGCATCAGCGATTCGTTCACCGCAATGCGCACCAGCCACGTATAAAACTTGCTGTTGCCCTGAAACTGACTCAGCTTTTCGTACGCCTTCAGAAACGCATCCTGCACCACATCTTCCGCGTCTTCGCGGTTCTGAGTAATGTGCTGCGCAATGCGAAATATCTGCCGGTCATACTTCCGGATCAGTTTTTCAAAAGCCTGAACATCTCCGGCAACTGCACTGGCCACCAGTGCAACGTCCGGATGCTGCTCACTCTCTCCTGTTACTTGGATGGTCGCCATGCCGTTTGGTCGCGAAAGAATCGCTGCCTTTCATCGCCGCGGCCAGTTTTGACTGCCCATGGCGTCAAAATCAGTGTATCCAATCGCAACGAGACTTGCTCTTGCAAAGAGTTCCGCCTTCAGGGCAAACGCACCATAGCGGCTACATGCAGCGGCGAGTGGAAGGATTGAACTGGGGAGATGGAGATTCCGCTGAAGCAATTTGCCGAATTGCAGGATCCTCGTTTGGCGCGCACGCGGCGTCATT
>JAJZHE010000009.1 GCA_021804655.1 Acidobacteriota bacterium | reverse complement strand
GCGCCTTCACCGGCACCAGCATCCAGGAGAAGCTGGAGATGGGATACGCCGTTGCTCCAGGTGCATTTGTGATCGAGACGCGAAAATCCGACGGCATATTCTTCACGCTGGAAGCGGCTTCCGTCACGCCAGCAATCGAAGCACTCACCCAGTTCCCTGCCGCATTCTTGATGGTGCCGAAGCTGATGTGATTTTGCAGCGCATAGGTCAGCTCAATGTATCCGATGGACCCAGGGATCTGACGAAGCAGCCCGGTGACGCCCTCATTTCCCTTTCCGCCAATCCCCACAGGCCAATTGATCGACGTGCCTACGCCTGGCCCCGACTTCCACTCCGGACTCACCTTACTCAAATAGTCCACAAAGATGTACGTTGTTCCGCTTCCATCTGCACGATGAACGACGGTGATGGCCATCGCGGGCAGCTTCACATTCGGGTTGTCCTGAGCGATGCGTGGATCATTCCACGTCTTGATCTTTCCAAGATAGATATTTGCCAACGTTTCGCCAGAAAAGCGCAGATTGGTGACGCCGGGAACGTTAAAGGCCGGAACGTCTGCGCCGAGCACGACCGGAATGTGAACCAGCTTGACCTTGGACTGGGCAAGCTGCGCATCTGTCATGGGGCCATCGCTGGCGCCGAAGTCCACCAGTCCATTCGAGACCTGCTGAATGCCGCCGCCCGATCCAATGGACTGATAGTTGATCTCAACGCCGGGATGCGCCTGGCTGTATTCGCTGAACCACTTGGCGAAGATCGGATAGTCGAAGGTGGATCCGGCACCGGTCAGCTTCTGCGCCATTGCACATTGCGCGCTCACCGCTACCATCACGGCTGCCATCAGACAGGTTGAAATACGCTTACTCTTGTTCACACGTGCTCCTCAGGGCAAATTATGCCTGATTCATTGTTCAACAGCTTTGTTAAGGACGTTTGAATTCACCCTGGTCTTCAGCATTATTTTGTAGGATGTTCATGGGTTTCGGCGATGAGCGGATGCGATGCAGGAGTGGTCGCGACTGGAATCGTGAAATGGAATGTCGTCCCGGAACCAAGCTCACTCTCCGCCCAGATGCGACCTCCATGCGCCTGAACAAGATGCTTGACAATGGCCAGCCCCAGTCCGGTTCCACCGGATTCACGGGAGCGCGCCTTGTCCACACGATAGAAGCGTTCAAAGATGCGCTCCAGATGTGCCGAGGCAATTCCCGGACCGAAGTCCTGCACGGAAAACTCAACCTCGCCCTCACGTTCCAGGGCGGAAAGGATGATTCTGCCATCGGAGCGGCCATATTTCATGGCGTTTTCGATGAGGTTCCCGAAGACTTGCGTCAGGGCGTCTTCATCTACCAGGACCAGCGCATCGGTTGCCTCACTGATTTCCAGTTGCACCCCGGTCTCGACCACCATTCCGGCCAGCGAATCCACCGCATCCTCCAGCAACCGGCCCGCCTTGACGGGGCGCAGATTGAGCAGATAATCCTTGCTTTCGATGCTGGCCAGCTCCAGCAGATCCTCCGTCAGCCGGTTCATGCGCTGCGCATTCTTCAGAATGATGGCGAGGAATTCACGCGTAGTCTGCGGATTGGGCGCATTCTCTTCCATCAGCGTTTCCACATAGCCGGAGATGGAGGTGAGCGGCGTGCGCAGCTCATGACTGACGTTTGCGATGAAATCGCGTCGCGATTTCTCCGCCGACTCGACTGCGGTGACATCGTGCAGAACGACCACGGCGCCGCCTCCAGGAGTTGGGGCTGCATTGATCTCCAGCACGCGCCCAGGAACGAAGGCAATCGCGCGCCCTGTGCGCACTTCCCGCTGCTGCAACGCACCCTCCACACAATGCAGAACCTCAGGGTCGCGAATCGCATAGGCCAGACTTGCTCCCTGGCGAATCTGGGTTCCGGCCATGCGCTGCATCACGGCGTTGCTCCAGCTCACACGCCGCTCTGCGCTGATGGCGACGACGGCCTCCTGCATGGAATCGAGCAAGGCCGCCAGTTCGCGTCGCCGATTGTCGAGTTCGGAGAAGCTGGTCTCCAGTTGTGTGGCCGTTACGTTGAGCGCCTTGGCCATCACGGTCAATTCATCTTCTTCGCGCTCTTCCAGGCGCGCATCCAGATGGCCCTCCGCAATGCGCAGCGCAAAGTCCACCATACGTTTGATCCGCAGCGAGATGCTGTGGGAGAACCACGCGGCCAGCAGCATGGCCAGCACCAGAGCGGCCAGGCCGGAAAGCACCGCCTCCTGGCCAACCACATGCTCCGGACGCGATGCCGCGTTCTGTACGATGCGATGAAAGAGAATCTCAATGACCACTGCGTGAAAGACAAGCAGCAGCGCAAACAGCCCAAGCAGTTTGGAAAATACCTTGCGTTTCAACTTGAACTCGCTCTTTCCAAAATTCACACTGTGCGCAGGTGACATTACCCGTTCTTTGCGATTTCGAAACGATATCCAGCCCCGCGCACTGTCTTCAGATAGCGCGGATTCTCCGCATCCAGCTCGATCTTCTCACGAATTCGACGTACGTAGACATCGACCGATCGCGGCGTGACAAAGCGCGCATCGCCCCACACAGCATCCAGCAGATGGTCGCGGCTGAAGACGCGTCCCGGATGCCGCGCAAGATAATCGAGCAGGCGAAACTCGGTCGCGGTGGTTGTGGTCAGCTCGCCGCGGACATGCAGTTGCATGGCGTTGGCGTCCACTTCAATCTCATCGAAACGGAGCACGGAGACGTTGGCCGGTCGCTCAAACCGGCGCAGGACAGCCTTGACGCGCGCCAGCAGCTCGCGCGTGGAAAACGGTTTGGTGATGTAGTCGTCGGCACCCAGCTCCAGCCCCAGAATGCGGTCGTTTTCCGCCGCGCGCGCGGTGACAAAGATGATCGGAATCGAGGCCAGCATGCTGTGGTTGCGCAGCCTGCGGCAGACATCCAGACCATCTCCGCCGGGGACCATGATATCGAGGAGAAAGAGCGCGGGCATCTGGCGCTCCGCCTCTGGAATCAGGTGTGCCGTGGAAGCGAAAACGCGCGGCGTATATCCTGCCGCTTCAAGATGATGCTGCACCAGTCGCGAGATGTCCGTATCGTCCTCAAGAACAAAAATGACCTGGTTCAAGTTTTCTTTCCTGATTGCAGAGTTGCAATCCGGGTGAACCACACCATGCATCCATCCGAATCGCTATCTCCAGCCTAGACCAGAACAAATCCTGAAATGCGAATCTACGATGAATTTGTAACAATCCAGCCGCGACATCGGCGGATTTGCTCGCGTATTCTGCAAGCAGGGTTGATCCGCCCTCATCTGCGTCCTATTCTGCGCCCTATTCTGGAGGATATGTGATCTGGTTCACCTTGCTGCTTGGCTTCGCAGTTGGCATCATCTCCGGCATCATCGGCATCGGCGGCGGCATTTTTCTGGTGCCGGCACTGGTGTGGCTCTTTCACATGGACCAGCGCAAGGCGCAGGGAACGTCACTGGCAGCGCTGCTGCTGCCGGTGGGCATTCTGGCCTTCTGGGCTTATTATCGCGAAGGCAACGCCGATCTGAAGGTCGGCTTGCTGCTGGCGCTTGGATTCACGCTGGGCGGATGGCTAGGCGGATGGGGCGCGCAATATATTCCCGACGTGATGCTGCGCCGCATCTTTGCCCTCGTGCTCATCGGGCTTGGCGTCAAGATGCTGCTCCAGCGCTGATGGCAACCATGAACGTTGTGACAGACTAGGCGAGTACCGTGCCGTAGTGCTCCACCACGTAACGGTCCAGAATCTCCTTGAACTCGTTCACGATGTTGTCACCGCGCAGCGTCGTGAAGAGCTTTCCGTCCACGTAGACCGGGGCTTTGGGGTCTTCAAAGGTGCCGGGCAGGCTGATGCCGAGATTGGCGTGCTTCGATTCGCCGGGGCCGTTGACGACGCAGCCCATGACGGCCAGCTTCAGATCTTCCACGCCGGGATACTTTTTACGCCACTCGGGCATGGAGGTCCGCAGATAGCTTTGAATCTGCTCCGCAAGTTCCTGAAAATAAGTGCTGGTCGTGCGTCCGCAGCCGGGGCAGCTTGTGACCTGGGGCATGAAGCTGCGAATTCCCAGCGATTGCAGAATCTGTTGCGCGACGTGGACCTCTTCGGTGCGCGCGCCGCCGGGAGCAGGCGTCAGGCTCACGCGGATCGTGTCTCCAATGCCGGCCAGCAGAAGCGGCGCAAGCCCGGCGGCCGAGGCCACAATTCCTTTGGATCCCATGCCGGCTTCGGTGAGTCCGAGGTGCAAAGCGTGGTCGCAGCGCGCGGCCAGATTGGTATACACGTCGATGAGGTCGCGCACGCCGCTCACCTTGGCTGAAAGAATGATCTGGTCGCGGCGCAGGCCGTAGCGCTCAGCAGCCGCTGCATTGTCCAGCGCGGAGACGACCATCGCCTCCATCATCACGTCGCGCGCAGGCTTCGGAACGGCGCTCCGGTTGTTTTCGTCCATCATGCGCGTCAGCAGCGCCTGGTCCAGCGATCCCCAGTTGACGCCGATGCGCACCGGCTTCTGATGGCGCACGGCGACCTCGACCATCGTCCGGAAGTTGTCGTCATCCTTGCGGCCAATCGAAACATTGCCGGGATTGATGCGATACTTCGCCAGCGTCTCTGCGCAGCCGGGAAACCTGGACAGCAGCAGATGGCCGTTGTAGTGGAAATCTCCCACAATTGGAACCGTGATGCCGCGCTGCGCCAGTCCTTCTACAATCTTTGGCACCGCAGCCGCTGCGTCTTCGTTGTTCACGGTGACGCGCACAATCTCTGACCCGGCCAGCGCGAGCGCCTCTACCTGATCGATGGTGGAGCTGACATCGGCCGTGTCCGTGTTGGTCATCGACTGCACGACAACAGGAACTTCCCAGCCAACCCGAACCGAACCGACCTTGACGGTCACCGACTTGCGACGCTGAATCTCTGCCATGATTTCAGTTTATCCGTTTGCTTCCCGCTGTGTCATGGGCAGAGCTTCTGATAGCATGGCGCAAAGCCGGAACCCGGGATTGAATCGAGGTCTGAATCCTTGCTCACATTGCTCATCCGATTCCCTGCCCTCACCCTCATTTGTCTGCTGTGCTTTTTCATACCGAGCCAACGACGCCTTCAAGCCCAGGTGCTGGCCCATGCAACCCATGCAGATGATGCCTTCATCCGCACCAACACCTTCGGCATCTTCTTCGCCTACTCCAACGACTCCAGCCACATTTTGATGGGATCTGTTCAGGGGAGAAAACTGTTGAACGTCGGTGCTACTTACGGCCGTCGCATATGGGCCGGCAAAGTCGTCAACTGGCAATACCACGGCGAGATTATGCCGGTGGCACTGGAAAGCGATCCGGTAGAAAATGATCTGGTAACCATCTCCGGCCCGAATCATATCCACAACCAATACATGGATGCCTACGAACCCTACGGAAACTGCACTCCCGGCACGTTTCAAAGTACATTCACGTTTTCCGGCGCGATTTATATGCAATCCATCACCACCACCTGTTCGCGTCGCTGGACGATCGGCGAAGGCATGATGCCCGTCGGCTTCCAGTGGAACTTTCTCCCGCGTCACCGCATCCAACCGTTTCTCGTCGGCCACGGCGGATACATGTACTCTTCGCACGCCATCCCTGTCCAGGATGCCGGGCACTTCAACTTTGCTTTCGACTTTGGCGCGGGTATCGAAATCTTCCGCAACAGCAAGCGTTCGCTGCGGCTGGACTATCGCTATCACCACATCTCGAACCACGACACGGCAAGCAACAACCCCGGCATCGACAATGGACTGGCAGAGATCACCTACTGTTTTGGACACTAGGGGTGGTTTCCTATCTGCGATACAATCCGAGTGTGAGTGGCGCTTGTGGCCCCGTAGCTCAGTTGGATAGAGCAGCGGTTTCCTAAACCGGAGGTCGCAGGTTCAAATCCTGCCGGGGTCACCATCTCTCTTCGTGTACTTGCCCGCCAGCGCCATTCCACCCCCGGCAAAGATGCACAGGATTGGCATCACCGGCAGACGAAGCCGGCTCACTGCCTGTCCGCCGCCGGAGACGGCCAGAAAATAGAGCGCAACCGCGGCCAGCAGCCAAAGCTTTCGGTCTGCCTTGCCACGTCGTCTCCATGCAAAGAGCGCGAAGGCGGCGAATATCCAGAGCAGCAGCAGATACGCCTCCATGCTTCCGGTCACAATCCATTGCAATCCACTCCATCGTCGGCTCAATGGCCTATCCATGCCCGGCGGTCGCGCCGACCATCCCGTCAGTCGAAAAAACTCCGACGCACCGGGCGAAGACAGGAGTCTGACCTCACCGGAAATGTAGCTTCGCAGAAAGCTCCAGGGATGCGCGCGCAGCACCTGCAATCCCTCACTGCGCAGCCAGGCATTGCGCTGCGCTTCGGTCCACGATTGCTGCTCCGGATGCAGCTTTGCCCAAAGGACTGCGTCCTCCTTGCCTGCGTCTGCCTGCCAGGTTTCCAGGGATACATGACTCCGCTGCGCCAGCACCGCGCCGGCCACATAAAAGTAAAGATTCTTATCGGCAATCGAGGAAAATTCCGTGGAACGCGCCTGGTGGGCATTGCGCATCTGCCATGGAGCGACCAGCATGGAAAACAGCGCAACAAAAACCACGGCATGCGTCCAGCGTCTTCGCGGGAACACGAGCGCAATGGGCAGAGCCAGCCAGTAAGCAACCGGACGAACGTAAGCCATTGCGGCCAGCAGCACAGCCGCCTGTGCCACGTTGTGCATATTCGGCTGCTGCATGTATTGCACCAACCGCCACAGAAACAGCAGCAGCAGAAACACAAACAACGTCTCTGAAAGCAGGCGAATCGAGTACTCCACTGCAAGCGGCTCCAGCGCCATCAGCCAGGCTGCCGCCTGCGCTGCGCCCGCATCCGGAAAAATTTCCATGGTGATCCGATGCGCCAGAACGACGTTGAGCGCGCTGAGCAGAATCTGCGCCATCACCGTGAGGAACAGAGCGCCCCACAGGCTGCCGGTCAACATGGCAAAAAGCGGGTAACCGGGTGTGCGATCGATCTCTGGCAAGCCGCTGGAACAGAAACAGGCGTGGCGCATCAGCTCCGCGCCGGGCCGCAGATAACTGATGCTGTCGCCTGCCGTGATCGCCGCCAGACCCGTCGCATGGAGGGCAATCAACAGCAGCAGCAGACGGATTCCGGCGGCGGCAGCAACGGGCCAGGCCAGGTGACTCCAACGGATGATCCGCTCAGTTGCGCACACATCATTCTTCATGCTTGTCGCCCAGCCTTCCTGCTTCCTGCTCCAAGAGTTCGCGATACAACTCTTCCCACTGCGAAGCAATTTTCTGGATGGCGAAGCGGCTCAGGACGTGCGCGCGTCCTGCCGCGGTTTTGCGCACAATCTCCTCCTGCGAGCTGTGCATCACGCGCTGCATCGCCAGCGCCAAAGCTGTGCTGTCCCCTGCGGCAACCAGTTCGCCAGACTCACCTAGAATCTCAGCGACTCCGCCTACACACGTCGCGACCACAGGAAGCTCCATCGCCATTGCCTCGGCAACCACAAGTGGCGCGCCCTCCCACGCAGAAGACAGGACAAATCCATCCGCAGCATCGAGGAGTGACTCCACATCGGTCTGCGCGCCCATCCAGCGCACGGCCGCAGCCTCTTCCATCTGCTTCGCCATGTGAAGATTCTCCGCCTCGTGTCGATCCTGTCCCACGCCGCCTACGATCCACAACTGGCAGTGGTGTTCCTGCTCGCGAAGCCGGTCAAAGGCGTATAGAAGATTGGGATAATCCTTGGCACGCGCGACGCGCCCTACAGCGATCCAGACGAATTGTCCCTCAACACGGAGTTCTCGGCGTATCTCCGCGCGGCGCTTTGGATTTTTGCTATACGCATCCATGGAAATTCCATTGGGAATCACGCGCATCCGGCTTGCTTTTGCAATCCTTCTGCGCATGACCTGCGCGCGCACCGCTTCGCTCACCGCCGTCGCTGAGGTCATGACGCCGCGCGTTGCACGATAGAGGAGTCTGCGCAACAGTCCGCCTTCAAAGACATTGTGAAACGTGTTCAGTACCTTGCCGGAACTGCCGCTCAGCTTGAGCAGCCGCACGAAGAGGTTGGCCGGGTAGGTGTGACTGTGGAGAATATCCGCGCCGAAGACATCCAGAAAGGAACGGGCCAGCCGGAGTCCGCGCACGAACCCTGCAAGGCTGCGCTGCTGGTTCAGCCGGAGCGTGGGCAGCTTTGTTTCCAGTTCGACAGAAGCGCTGCTGAAGAGCACAAGAACCAGCACAACGTGGCCGCGCCGTCGCATCTGGTCGGCGATCAGCAGGGCCTGCTTTTCTGCGCCGCCAATGGCCAGCGTGCTGATGCAATACACAATTCGCATGCACCTAGACTATTGCACAGAAAAGCGGGAAGCGCATTGCGCCTCCCGCCTGGAAATTCATTGCAACCGAACCACTATTCCTTGCCCACCACCAGCACTACAAAACTGCCTGGAACAATCGTCGGCCAGGGATGTGGATTGGCAGCGGTCGGCTGCGGACGAGGCCCAAACTCAGCCGCAACCAGATATGCTTTGCCTGTCTTTTCGTCGAGCGCCATGGTGCGCGCGCTGCGCTGTGTGGACACAGTGGCGAGCACGGAATACTTCGTCGGTGAATCCTGATGCACGACCGTAAGATTACCCTCTCCGTTGGAACTGAAGACCAGCTTGCGCATGGGATCGAAGGCCGCAGCATCGGGTCCATCGCCGATCGGCGCCGTTGTGACCACCTGGCCGCTTGTCCCGTCCGTCACCGTCATCACCTTGCCATCACAGACGGAAAACAGCTTCTCATGCAGGGCATCGATTGCAAGTCCGCTGGGCGACTCGCACGGCGCCAGCGGCCACGCCTCCAGCGCTTTCATGCTCTTCGCGTCGATGTGTTGCAGAAGGCTCTTGTCTTCGATATTCACAAAGACCGAGCCTTTGCCGTCCGAAGCGGGAAACTCCGGCTTGCCCGGCAGATCGATCGTCGCAAGCACTTTGTTCTTGCTTGTGTCGATGACTGTAGCGCTGTGGCTGCGCCCGTTGAAGGCCCAAACCGTTTTCGTGAAAGGCTCATACAGCAGACCGTCCGGATTGACTCCTGTGTTCACCTTTGCCAGAACCGCATGCGTCTTCCGGTCGAAGACAGCGACTTGATTGGAAGCGCCGTCGGAGATGTAACCCAGCCTGGCTGCGCTGTCAAAGACCACTCCGTGCGTTCCCTTGAATCCTGTAATCTCTGCGATCACTTTGCCGGTGCTGGTATTCAGAACCAGAACGTGCGGTCCGCGCGTGATATACAGCTCGCGCGTCGCCGGATCGACGGAGATGTAATCCCAGCCTCCTTCACCGCCAATCTTCCATTTGTTCAAGACGCGATAGCCGTCCGACTTGCCCGAGTCCTGAGCCGTCGTCGTCAAAGGGGTCAACATCAGGCAGGTGGCGGTCAACAGCATTGCTCGCGAAAATCCAGTCTTCAACATTTTTCTCCTCTTGCGGCGCTCCCGATTTTTTCCCGGGCAGAACGCCGCAATCAGCGTAGTCAAAATCCACACCCGTTGCACGATATACGTTGGCCACGCGCCTGCCGCCAGGCTCGGGACTTCCTCAGCAGCTCTCGCGCAATGCCACGAATCGCAAGCAGGCATTGAGCTTGCATCCTGTCTCAAAGTTCTTTCCCGCGCCGGGCAAACCTCAATTTTCTTGAGCGCAGGAGCCATATTCCGCTGGATCGGACAACTTTTCTTCAGCCTGTCTTCAGCTTTCTCGTTCGATAATCCTTGTGTGCGCATACTGCTGATTGAAGACGAGGTTCGACTGGCGGAAAACCTGGCCGCAGCTTTTCGGGAAGCGGCGGGGTTCGCCGTCGATGTTGCACACGCCGGCGATACCGGAGCGGAGTTTGCCGAGCGAGCCAGTTACGACCTGATCGTTCTGGACCTGATGTTGCCCGGCCTGAGCGGCATCCATGTTTTACGAGGCATCCGCGGTCGCGGGGACCATACACCTGTGCTCATTCTCACCGCCATTGGCGACGTCTCCTCCGTCATCGGGTTGCTGAACGATGGGGCGGATGATTACCTGGCCAAGCCGTTCGATCTTGGCGAGTTGATTGCACGCGCCAAGGCGCTGGTGCGGCGCGGCAAAGGCGTGGCGCATCCCGTGTTGCGCATTGGCGACGTCGAACTCAATACGCTGGAGCAGTCGGTCACGCAGGCGGAGATTGTTGTGCAGCTTTCGCCGACCGAGTTCCGCATTCTGGAGTACTTCATGCATCGCCCGCGCGTCGTCATCTCCAAGCAGAAACTGCTGGAGCATCTCTACGACTTCAATTGGGAACATCACTCCAACGTGATCGAAGTCCACATCTCGAATCTGCGAAAAAAATTGACCGAGTCTGAAAATTCCATTCGACTGGAAACACTGCGCGGCAGAGGTTACCGACTGCATCCTCCCGGCCATACCCAATTGGCGAGCAAGCCATGAAGATGCGCTCGATTCAACGTCGGCTGATTGGCGCTGTTTTGCTGATCGAGTTCCTCTCTGCACTGGTATTG
This sequence comes from Acidobacteriota bacterium, assembly GCA_021804655.1. Taxonomy (GTDB): domain Bacteria; phylum Acidobacteriota; class Terriglobia; order Terriglobales; family Acidobacteriaceae; genus Acidicapsa. The sequence continues at coordinate 25,554 of JAJZHE010000009.1, read as the reverse complement.
ACCGGTGTGGTTTTTCTGCACGAGCGCGAGACGGTTTTTCATGCCTTTGACATCATGCTTCGCGGCAGAACAGATTCCATTCTGGGCGCGGTGCAGGATGCCGAAGACGCCGGGGACAACGTCATTCTCGACCTTGCCGATGTTCACTCTCCGCGGATGGATCAATATCGCGTCCAGGATTCCAGCGGCCGACTGCTCGGCTCCACTCCTCTGGCGGATCAACTTTCAGCACCCGCCAGCGCGCCCAGCGGAACCATCTTCATGACTCGACTGCATCACCGTTTGTACCGCGTTCTGGTGCTGGATGGCAGCCGCAAAATTGACGCAGACGAGCCAGGCGGAGGCGTCACGCGTTACGTGCGCATTCTGTATGCGGCTCCGGTCCGGCGCGTCTGGCATCTGATTCTGCATACGGTTTTGTTTTATGCTTTCAGCAGCCTGCTTGTGATGGCGGCAACCGCGCTTGGGCTGTTGTGGACGCTGCGCCGCGCCTTGCAACCGCTGGATGGACTTGCGTTGGGCGCGGCCAATGTTTCAGCGGGAGCCTGGGCGTTGGTTGTTCCGGAGCAAGCGCGCCAGACCACTGAGTTGCAACCACTTGTGGCTGCGATCGAGCGTTCGCTGGCAGGGATTGAATCGGCTTTTCGCAAGCAGCAGCAATTTGTGGGCGACGCAGCGCATGAACTGAAAACCGCAGTTGCCGTTGTCAAATCCTCGTTGCAGCTTGTCACACTTCGCACTCGCACTCCAGCCGAGTACAAGTCTGGGTTGGAGAGATGCCAGGAGGATATTCAACGGCTGGAAGAACTGGTGCGGCAGATGCTCACGCTGGCTCACGCAGAAAGCCAAAACAGCCCTGCGGATTCTTCCGAGGACAGCGTGACTGATCTGATGCAGGCGGCGCAGGCGGTTGTGGCGCGGCTGACTCCGATGGCCACTCTTCGCCAGGTAAGTCTGGTCCTCGCCGGCGATGAAGCGCGTATTCCCGTGGATACGGCGCAGGCGATCACCATGATGGAAAACCTGCTCTGCAATGCCATTCAATACTCTCGTCCTGACGGCAAAGTTTACGTTGCGATTCATCCGCGGGACGAGCATGTCTATGTGACCGTTCGGGACGATGGTCAAGGGATTTCGCCGGAAGACAGGGAGCATATTTTCGATCGCTTCTGGCGCGGCGATCCTTCTCGCAGTCGCCTGACCGGCGGTTACGGACTGGGTCTGGCCATTGTGAAAGCCATTGTCGAGAAGGCGCACGGAGAGATCACCGTCCACAGCCAACTGAACCTGGGTACAACCGTGGAAATGCGCCTTCCGCTCGCGACCAAGTCGGCATCTCGCGATCATGCGGAAACTTTGAACATTCCGTCATCTTAAGCCAACGTTAAGCTCCGTATGGCACCATAAAACGATGCCGGTTTTGCTTGTGCGATTTGTCGGCTTCAGGCGCAGAGATCGAAACTGTAGCGAGTCCATGAAAACTTCTTCCCTCAGGTCACAGCATCGATGGATTTCCTCTCGCATTCGAGCATGTGTTTGCTGCGCGTGCCTCTTTGCAGTCTGCACAGCGGCGACACTGGCCCAGACGACGATGGGCCAGGTGCAACTGACAGCCTCTGCTTCGCCGCAATCGACGGCCGCAGTTCCATCCTCACCCGCGCCCGTCATCACGCTGGCAGATGCCATTGCGCGCGCCAAGAAGAACGAGCCGAACTTTGCCGCTGCGGTTGCGTCGAATCAGGTGGCGCGGCTGGACCACTCCATCGCCGTCTCCGCGCTGCTGCCGGGCGTTGTCTATCACAACCAGTACATTTATACGCAGCCCCAGGTGCTGCTCCCCGGCACATTGCTTTCCGCTGCGAACCAGACGCCGCGTTTCATTGCAAACAACGCGACCCACGAATATGTGAGCCAGGCAGCGATCACGGAGACGCTCAGCTTGCAGCAGGCGGCAACGGTTGCGCAGACCTCAGCCATTGCACAGGCTGCTGCGGCGCAGCTTGAGATTGCTCGTCGTGGACTTGTGGCCGCCGTCGTCGCGCTCTACTACAACATCACGGCCACGGAAAACAAAGTTTCCATCGCGCGACAGGCGCTTCAGGAAGCATCCAGCTTTCTCACTCTGACGCAGCAAAGGGAAACCGCGCGAGAAGCCGCGCACGCCGACGTCATCAAAGCCGAGCTTGAAGTGCAGCAGCGCGAGCGCGATCTCTCCGATGCGCAGCTTGCCGCGGAAAAAGCCAGGCTTGAACTGGGTGTGCTGCTTTTTCCTGATCCGCATACGGCTTATCTTCTGCAGAAGCCTGCCGATCTGCCTCCGCTTCAGCCCCACAGCGCATTCGCCGCGGATGCCAATGATCAGAATCCTTTGCTGATCGAAGCTGCGTCGTCGTTGCGTGCCGCTCAGTTCGATCTTGCGGGCACACGCGCCAGCTATCTTCCCGACCTGACGCTGAATTACTTTTACGGCATCGATGCGCCGCAGTTTGCAATGAACGGCCCGCATGGAACAAAGAATCTTGGTTACGCCGCAGTTGCCACGCTGGATATTCCGGTCTGGGACTGGTTTGCAACGCATCACCGCATTCAGCAGAAGACCAGCATTCGCAACGCTGCCAAAGTTGCGTTGACGGCAACGCAGCGACGGCTCATTGCAGATACCGATGAGGCGTGGTCAGAGGCCCGGGTCGCTCAGGAACAACTCCACTCGCTGGACGCCAGCGTCGCTACTGCGCAGGAGAGCCTGCGCCTGACGCGCATGCGTTACACGGCGGGGGAAGCAACGGTGCTTGAAGTTGTCGATGCGCAGACCTCGTTCCTTCTTGCCCAGAATGCAAAGGAAGACGGCAGGATGCGTTACCAGTCTGCGGTTGCGAATCTACAAATCCTTACGGGGAAACTGTGAGCCATGCGTAAAACCCAATCCAGCCTCATGCTGCGCACGGCGACAGTCGCCTGTGTGGGCGCGTTTCTGATTGCAGGATGTAAATCCAAAGAAGCTGCCGTCACGCCCCAGGTCTCCGTCCAGCTTGCGCCCGTCACCATCGGCAGCATCTCGCAAACGATTGAGGCGGATGCCGTGTTGACGCCGCTTGCCATGGCTGCGATCCAGCCCAAAGTCACTTCCCCGGTGCAGCATTTTCTGGTGCAACGCGGAGACCACGTGCATGCTGGCCAGCTTCTGCTCACGCTGGAGAACAAGGATCTCGCCGCCGCCGCGCAGGACAACGAAGGCGCATACAAAGCGGCCCAGGCCACGTTTGAAACGTCGATGAAGTCCACTTTGCCAGAGGATTTCGCTCGCGCCGGTTTTGACCTGAAACAGGCGCAGGCTGACTACGACCTGAATCGCAGCATCGCTCAGGCTCGTGAAAAACTCTTCCAGCAGGGCGCGATCCCGGGGCGCGATCTCGATCTTGCGCGTAATGCTTTGCTGCAATCCAAAGCAACGCTCGATCTGGCACAGGCGCACTACACGGCACTGCAAACGGCGACCCGGGAAGCGGCCATTCAGGCCGCACGCGGTGAGCTTCAGTCGGCCAACGGCAGGCTGCTCAATGCCAAAGCCATGCTGAGCTACACCGAGATTCGCAGCCCCATCGACGGCTACGTTACCGACCGACCGCTCTTCGATGGCGAAACCGCGCAGGCTGGAACACCTGTCATCACCGTGATGGATACGCACGCGCTCATCGCCAAAGTGCATCTGGCACAGGTGGAAGCGGCGTCCATCTCGCTTGGCTCGGATGCGACGTTCTCCGTTCCCGGACTCAGCGATCCGTATCCAGCCAAGGTTGTCCTGATCAGTCCTGCCCTGGATGCCGGCAGCTCCACCCTCGAAATCTGGGTGCGCGCGGAAAATCCGCACCAGACGCTGAAGGCTGGCACCCCGGTGCACGTCTCCATCACAGGGAAAACCGTGGACAAAGCCACCATCATTCCCGCGGAAGCGCTGCAAACAGCGGAGGATGGTTCGCATTTTGTGATGCTGGTCAGTGCGAAAAACACCGCCGTACGACGTCCTGTGACCGTCGGAATTCTGACGGCAAAGCAGGCGCAGATTCTCTCCGGACTTCCGTCGGATTCCAAAGTGATCTCCGTCGGCAGTTATGCTCTGGACCCCGAGACTCCGGTTACGGTTTCATCTGCGGACGCCTCATCCGGCGATGCCTCACCTGACGGAGACAAACAGTGACCGAGCCAGGCCGCTCCACTGCCGGAGCCTCTTCGGAATCTACGGATGTCTTCTGGCTCGATCGCCTGAAGATGCCAATTTTTTTCTTTCTGATTGCGCTCACACTGATCGGCGTTTATGCCGCGTTTCAGGTGCCGATCTCGGTCTTTCCCACTACGGATTTTCCACGCATCCTCATCGCCATCGACAACGGCGTGATGCCTGTGGAGCAGATGCAGGTTACGATCACGCGACCCATCGAAGACGCGGTGAACAGCGTGCCCGGACTGCAGCTTGTGCGCAGCACCACCAGCCGCGGCTCTGCGGAGGTCAGCCTCTTTTTCGACTGGAACTCCGACATGTGGCTCACGCTGGAGCTGGTCAACGCCGCCATCTCCAGCGTGCAGCAGTCGCTTCCCTCCACCGTGCGCATCACCACGAATCGCCTCACCTTTGCCACCTTTCCCATTCTTGGTTATGCGCTCGTCACCGATCCCGGCGCGTCGAAGACGCTGAGTCAATCCGATCTGTGGGAGATGGCCACTTACGACCTGAAGCCACCGCTGAATCGCGTCGAAGGCGTCAGCACCGTGCTGGTGCAGGGCGGCCAGATTCCGGAGTACCACATCATCCCCAACATGGGCGCGCTTCAGGCTGCCGGCATCACCGTCTCCGACATCGTCAACGGCGTCGATGCTTCCAATCTCATCGATTCGCCGGGACTCTACGAAGATCATCACGAGCTGATCCTTGGACTGGTCGGCTCGCAGGCGCATCGTGCGGCAGAGCTGGGCAGTCTGGTGCTGAAAACCACCCCCGCCGGCGCGCCGATTCACATCGCCGACATTGCACGCGTGGAAAAGGCGACGATGCCGATCTACACCATCGTCACGGCAAACGGGAAGCCCGCCGTCCTGCTCAGCATCACGCGACAGCTCAACTCCAACACTGTCACCGTCGCCAACGGGGTCGCCGCAAAGATCGCCGAATTGCAGAAAAAACTTCCGCCCGGTGTCCATCTTGTTCCCTTCTACGATCAATCCCAACTGGTTCGCGAGTCGATTGGGAGCGTGCGCGACGCTATCCTGATCGGCCTGTTGCTGGCCTGCATCATTCTCTATCTGTTTCTGCGCGACTGGAGTTCGTCGGTCGTGGCCGGCCTTGTCATTCCAGTCACGGTTTCTGTCACCATTCTTTTTCTGTGGGTTATCGGCCAATCCTTTAACCTGATGACCCTCGGCGGTCTCGCGGCAGCCATCGGGCTGGTGATCGACGATGCCATCGTCGTTGTCGAGGCGATTGTCGTTCATCGCGATCTGGGCGAATCCCGCATTGAAGCTGTTCGCAAAACCTTCCGCGAGATCACGATTCCTCTCATCGGATCGACCATCACGCCGGTCGTCGTCTTCGTTCCGCTCATCGCTGTCACGGGCGTCACTGGAACTTTCTTTCGCGCGCTGGCCATCACCATGACGGCAGCACTGCTCACCTCGCTTCTGTTGGCGCTTACCTGGACACCAGCGCTTTCGCTTGTCCTGCTTCGCTCCACGCGCGGCACACGCCAGCCCAACGCCGAGCACGACGTCGCCGCCGATGACTCTGCGCCGTTGACGGCAGGGGACGAACATGTTGGCCCGCTGCTGCGACGGGTGCTGGCCGCCCATACCGTCGCTCTGCATTGGGTGCTCAAACGCCCGCTGATGCTTGCCGCCATCTGCCTGGCCATTGTCGCTGGCGGTTATCTTTGCTACTCCCATCTTGGCTCCGATCTGCTGCCGGCCATGGACGAAGGCGGATTCATCCTGGACTACATCATGCCCTCGGGCAGTTCCCTGACGGAGACCAATCGCGTGCTGGAGCACGTGGAAGGCATCCTCCAATCGACGCCGGAGGTTGAAATCACCTCACGCCGCACCGGCTTGCAGCTTGGCCTGGCCGCTGTGACGGAGGCCAACTACGGCGACTTCACGGTCAAACTCAGAAACAAACGAACGCGCTCGATCGACGAGATCATGGCCGAGGTGCGTCGTCGCGTACGTACGGAAGAGCCGGAGCTGGATGTCGAGTTCACGCAGGTGTTGCAGGACAACATCGGCGATCTTTCCAACGCGCCGGACCCGATTCAGATCAAGCTTTTCTGCAACGATCAAACCCTGCTGAACCAGCTTGGGCCTGAAGTGGAAAAGGCCATCGCTGCGATTCCCGGCGTGGTGGACACGGAAAACGGCATCGACAACACGGTCAGCGGTCCGGCCACCAGCTTTGCCGTCAGCCCGGTTCTGGCCAGCCACTTTGGATTTACGCCGGCTGAGGTGATCGCCGACTCCACGGCGATCATGGACGGCCTTCCCGCCAACGATGCGATGATCGTCAACGACCGTCCATACACGGTGCGCGTCCGCCTGCCGGACGCAAACCGCTCCTCGCTTCAGGCCATCCAGAACACGGTCTTCAACGCTGCATCCGGGCAAACGGCAACGCTGGGCGCGCTTACCCAGATCACTGAATTGCCGCCGCAAAACGAGATTCGGCGGGAAAATCTGCAACAGCTCATTGTCGTGACCGGACGGCTGGAAGGCTCCGATCTTGGCGGCGCAATGTTGAAAGTGCAGCAGGCTGTCAACGCGCTTCATCTGCCGCCAAACGTCCGCGTCGAGTACGGCGGCACCTATCAGGAGCAGCAGAAATCCTTTGCCGACCTGCTCCATGTGCTCATTCTCGCGCTTGTGCTGGTCTTCGGCGTTTTGCTGCTGGAGTTTCGCAACTTCTCCGCGCCGACGGCCATCCTCACCAGTTCCCTGCTCTCGGTTGCCGGCGTGCTTTTTGCCCTGCTCATCACGGGAACCACCTTCAACGTGGCCAGCTTCATGGCTGTCATCATGGTGATCGGAATCGTTGCGAAAAACGGAATTCTACTGCTCGACGCCGATGAAAAATTCCGCGCGCTCGGCGTTGCTCCCGAGCAGGCGATGGTCGAAGCGGCGCAACGCCGACTGAGGCCGATTCTGATGACGGCCATCGCCGCTGTCTGCGGCATGCTTCCGCTGGCCTTCGCCATCGGCGCAGGCTCACAGATGCTGCAACCGCTTGCCATCGGGGTGATTGGCGGACTGTGCATCTCGGTGGCGCTGTCTGTCTTCGTCACGCCTGCCGTCTATTACTGGCTGACGCGCAATCACCAGACGACAGTGTGACGCGCGCTGTCCTGCGACAGAAGATCATGCCATCAGCGAAGGGTCGGTGGAGATGGCTGGAATGCGTGTAGCTGCCTGCATCGGCGCGATTGAGATTGGCTCCGGCGTCATCGTGGGCTGCGCTGCCGATTGCCCCCGATCTGCTGAGTGATCGGCTAAACGATCGGCGAAATGATCTGCGGGGCGATCTGCAGGGCGATGCAGGCGCTGATCCGCAAAACGGAACGATGCCGGTCGCCGCGCGGGCAATATCCACGAAACGACCGTCAACAGCATCATCTCCAGATCGGAACGCAGCGTTGCCTGACGCATATAGCGCATATCGATGCGCGCCTTCAGCGGCTTGACGCGACGATCGTAAAAATGATCCAGATGCACGAGTGGAACAGGCTGCAACATGGTCTCTTCATTGCGAAAAATCAGCGACGCGGCACCGGTGATTCCAGGTCGGTACGGCATCTGCACAATGGCCTCCAGATGCGCCAGCTTGGGCCGCGGTCCCACAAAGCTCATCTCACCCTTCAGGATGTTCCAAAGCTGTGGCAGCTCGTCGAGCTTGGATTGCCTCAGCCACCTTCCGATGCCGGTTACGCGATGCGCTCCGTCCATCAGAGTTGGCGTATTCAGAATTGGCGCATTGGCTTGCTCCTGCTTGCGCTGCCGCATGGTGCGAAATTTGTAGATGGTAAACAGTTGCCCAAGCCGCCCGACGCGCAGTTGCCGATAGATGACCGGCCCCGGCGAAGAAAGCTTCACCAGCAGCGCAATCAGCAGCATGGGCACCAGCGCACAGGTCAGCACGACCGAAGCCAGCACGCAATCCAGCACCCGCTTGCCGCGCGAGATGCTCCAGTTGGAGGCACGGCTGCGGCTCGACGATCGCTGCTCGCAGACTGCGGTCGATTCCGCTGCGCGCGCCTCGCCGAGCAGCGCCAATGCGTTCCAGTCGATGCGCCGTTCCACGCGGCGACGCCACGCTTCCGTTACTGCCCGCAATCTCTGCTTTGCCATCGTTGTCCTCTGCGACCTCCGCGCCGGATCGCATGCCGTCCATGCACGATCCGTTGCGCGCGATTTTTCGCGCAACCGGGTGGGTCGGTTACGCCCATCCTAAGCATGTGAGGAGACAACGACAGAGGAATTTGAAGCCATTGTGGTGCAGAAATTTCAGAACAGGAAACCGCCGCGCAGGATTCCCTTAACGGCGGTTTTCAAGCGCTGGCCAACAGACCATCGAAGGCTCCCGTGCGGATGAGCTGAGCGAGTGCGCGGATATCCGGATGCGGCTCGCGATCCTCGTCCAGATGCGCAACCCGAGTGCGGATGAGCGCGTGCGCCTGCTGCAACGTTCTGGACGGGCGCAGCGGCATGCGGAAATCCAGTCCCTGCGCTGCGCAAAGCAGCTCAATCGCCAGAATCCACTCGACATTGTCCACGATCTGGCGCAGCTTCAAGGCGCCGGTCATCCCCATCGAGACGTGATCTTCCTTGCCGCCCGAGGTGGGCACCGAATCCGTGCTGGACGGATGCGCCAACACCTTGCACTCATTCAGCAGCGCCGCCGCCGTCACGTGCGCAATCATGTATCCGGACGACAGGCCCGCATCGGCACAGAGAAACGCCGGCAATCCTTCATTGATGTCTGGATTCACCAGACGGTCGATGCGGCGCTCGCTCATGCTGGCCAGGTCAGTGAGCGCGATACTCACGTAATCGAAGACATAGGAGAGCGGAGCGCCGTGAAAATTGCCGCCGGAAATCACATCGCCTGCCCCCGGCTCTGCGCCGCCGAAGACCAGCGGGTTGTCCGTCGCAGAACCTGACTCCGTCTCCAGCACCAGACGCGCATGCGCGAGCACACCGAGCACGGCTCCATGGACCTGCGGCATGCAGCGCAGGCAGTAGGCATCCTGCACGCGCGGGTCGCCATTGCGATGGGAATCGCGAATCTCGCTCTCTGCCAGCAGCCGCATCAGAAACTCCGCCGCGGCTATCTGCCCGGCATGGGGACGCGCGGCGTGAATCCGCTCATCAAAAGCAACCGGCGTTCCCTTCAAAGCCTCCAGCGTCATGGCTCCGGCCATGCTTGCCAGCCGTGTCAGCCGCTCGGCATCGAGCACGGCATTCGCTCCTACGGAGGTCATTGCCTGCGTTCCGTTCAGCAACGCCAACCCTTCTTTTGCCGCCAGTTGGATGGGCTTCAATCCGGCAGCCGCGAGCGCCTGCGCGCCGAACATCCGTTCGCCCTTGAACTGCGCTTCCCCCTCACCAATCAACACCAGCGCGAGATGCGCCAGCGGCGCCAGATCGCCACTTGCGCCGACGGAGCCGCGCGACGGAATCACCGGATGGACGCCGCTGTTCAGCATGGCTATCAGCAGCTCGACCAACTCCACGCGAACACCGCTGAAGCCCTTGGCCAGCACGTTGGCGCGCAGCAGCATCATTGCGCGGCTCTCTGTCTGGCTCAGCGGCTCGCCCAGTCCGCAGGCATGGCTGCGCACCAGATTCGTCTGCAACTGCGCCAGATGCTCCGGGGGAATTCCAACCTCGGCCAGCTTGCCAAAGCCGGTATTGACGCCATAGATGGTGCGTCCAGTGCGCAGAATGGACTCCACCACGGCCCTGCTTGCAGCGATGCGCCCACGGGCCGACTCCGCCAGCTCCACATGTGCACAATTCCGGCCAACCTGTTGCATCTCTTCCAGCGTGAGGGCATTTCCGTTCAAAACAATCGATTCCATTTGATTTACGATAGGTGGCTGGCAGGCTGAAGTACAGAGATTAGAATGATTGAAAATCAAATTTACGCTACGATTACACTGTATATGGAGGAAGATACAATGGATTCCACGGATACAAGCCTGAGAATCAGCATCCCTGTGGACGAGGCCACGACCGGCCCCTTTGACAGCTATCTGATGGACAGTTTTGGCCGCAGCCTTCTGAAAGAGTTGCAGGAAAACAGCCGCCTGTCGGTTGCTGAACTCTCGCGCCGTGTCGGACTGTCTCCCACGGCGACCGCCGAGCGACTGCGCCAGATGGAGGAGCAAGGCATCCTGCGTGCTTATACCGTCACGATCGACCGGCAGGCGCTTGGCCTTGATGTCCTCGCCTTCATTCGCATGACCTGCGACGGCCAGCACTACTATCGCCTGCTGGAGTTTATCCAGACGCTGGAAGAGGTGCGCGAGTGCCATCACCTCACCGGCGGTGACGCATTCCTGCTGAAAGTGACCACGCTTTCCATGGGCGACCTGGAGTCGCTGATCGAAGCGTTGCTGCCCTACGGGAATCCGGTCACCAGCCTGGTGCTTTCCACGCCCATCGAAGGCAGACCCTTTAACGTGACCGGGAAACTGACCTCAGCACCGCGCCGCAACCGCCCCGGACGCCGTCGCTGAGTCGCTCGGCCAGGGCGCACATACACGATGCAGCAGCATCCGGTGAAACGCTTCGTAGATGCGCTCGACCGCCGGACGTCGATACTCCCAGATTGCCTCGCCTGGTGGCCGGATGACGGCCATGTTGGCATTGGCTTCAAAGAGCAGGATGCGACCGTCTGCACCCAGACCGAAATCAACGCCGCCGTAGTCCAGACCCAGCGCGCGCTGCAAGCGGTCGAGCGTGGCGATCCCCACTGAACCAAGCACTGCTTGCATCCCGGCCAGAAACTGCGCGTCTTCCTCGCGATGGGGTGCGCTTCCGGCCATCTCCGCAGAAAAGTAATGCACCTTCCAGTGACGGGAGACAGCCAGATGGACCGGATAAAGCTGTCCATCCAGAAACAGGACACGATATTTGCGCCAACAGCCGTCTGGGCTGCGCGCATCCAGATACTCCATCAGCAGCAGTTCGTCCCCTGGCAACTGCTCCAGCGCGTCGTGCAACTGCGCTTCCTCATGGACCAGCAGGCAGTTCTGTCCCATGTGAAAGCCGGGAGCGCGCACCAGCATGGGAAAACTGAGCCGATGACGCAGAAGAACCTCTGCCAGCGAATCGGCAGCCAGGTCGGAACGGTTGACCCGCGCCGTGTTTGCCGTGCGCAGGCCGGGCAACAGGCGCAACCGATCTGCATTGCTGGCCCGCGAGGTCGGCAAAACGGCGGACGGCGGATTCAGGAGCGGCGCGGAGGTGTGTTGCAGAATGCGCTCGGCCAGCGCCAGCGCTTCCTGACGAACGTCGGCGTCGCCAATCGCGTTGAAGACCAGATCGTGCTCCGGCAAAGGCGTGCCCGGCTGCCAGAACTCCACTAACAAAACGTGAACCGCAAAAAGCCGATCGTTCAGGAATCGGTGCATCAGCACATTGCCGGCCAGAATCGATTGCAGCACCAGAACGCGCGCCACCGGAACCGACCCGCGAAATGGCAGCGTGACAAAGGAGCGAAGATCAAGCGCACGCGCCAGGTGGGCGGCGGCCTCAGGCATCTGCCCGCTTTGCTGAAGCTGCTGAAACGCAGCCAGATGCGCCGCTCGTGAAGGATCGGGAACGCTTGCAGAACGGGATGAAGGTTCGGGAGTCACTGCGATCTTCCCCATGGGCTGAAGTGAGCAGCAAGCGCGCTGCCTGCCCCCACCCTAAAGCTGCACGCGGGATTTACGACTTCTGCGCAGGAATTTGCCCGTTGGTCTTTCCCACTTCGGCAGCCATGCGGTCTGCCTTCCCATGCTCTTTCTGCGTGTTTGTCTGTGGCCTCCATCGTGCCAAGCGCGACCATCAGGAGCGCAGCCATGGTTCGGGTTCGTGGCCGGCGAAGCCTGCGGCTGCCGGATGCGATGGTTGTGGAAAAGCAGGGAGAAAATTGCCCGGAATCGAGCCTGGAGGGAAACAGTGGAATTGGGGACGGGTTATCCACAAAAACCAGCGCCGGAGCGGTTGAAAGTGCGCGTCCGGGTGCTTAGTTTGAAGGGTAGTCCTGTTGCGCAGGCTACGGGACAGGTGCGTATCTGGAGTGTCGATGCTGAAGCTGAAGAAGATTCACATTCTTGGGTTCAAGAGCTTTTGTGACAAGACGGAGCTGCAGTTGCCGGGAACCGGCATTGCAGTTGTGGTGGGACCGAATGGGTGTGGAAAGTCCAACATTCTGGACGGCGTGACCTGGGTTCTGGGCGAGCAGAGTGCAAAGTCTCTGCGCGGGACGCACATGATGGACGTCATCTTCAGTGGAACGCGCGAACGCAAGGCGCTGGGGATGGCGGAGGTTTCTCTTACGCTCGTGGATCCGGAGGCGTATGAAGGGCCGATCTCGGCTGTGCCTGAAGTCGAGGTCATCAGCGAGATGCCCGAAGACTGGGACGAGGAAGCGGTGCAGCGGGAGCGTGCTGCGGAGGCCGAAACGCTGGCCGCGGAGAACCAGCCCGGTCCGTTGTCGGACGAAATGGGCGACGAAGAAGAAGCGGAAAGCTCGGAACCGGCGGTTGAGGCTGCCGAGAATGAAGCAGCGACAAGCGGTGGAAACGCTGTGGTGCTGAAGATTCGCCGAAGAAAATTTCATGCGCGTGTTCAGAAGGGCGAGATCATCATTACGCGGCGACTCTTTCGCACGGGCGAAAGCGAATATCTGCTGAATGGGAAGCTCTGCCGGCTGCGGGATATTCAGGATATTTTCATGGGCACGGGGCTGGGGCCGGAGAGCTACGCGATCATCGGACAGGAGCGCATCGGTCAACTGCTCAGCGCGAAGCCGCACGACCGGCGCTCGATCATCGAGGAAGCCGCGGGAATCACGCGCTTCAAAACGAAGAAGCGCTTGTCGGAGCTGCGCCTGGAGTCGGCGCGGCAGAACCTGGCGCGCGTCGATGACATCTTTGATGAAGTAACGCGGCAGATGAACAGCCTGAAGCGGCAGGCGGCCAAAGCCGAGCGCTATGCGGCGGTGCGCGACGACCTGCGGGCGCGGCTGCGCGTGACGATGGTGAGCCGCATGGTGGCGCTGGACGCGGAGCAGGAGCGCGTGACGACGGAGATTGTGCGGCTGACGGCGGAGATTGATGCGGCGGCCGAACTGGTGGCGGCGCATGAGGGCGAGCAGCATTCGCTGACCGAGCGCGGATATGAACTGGAGCGCGCCAGCCGCACGGCGCAGACCGAGGCCAACGCGGCAGCGGTGGAGCTGGAACGTGCGACGACACGGGAGCAGGCGAATCGCGAGCGCATTGCCGAGCTGGAGACGCGGCTGGCGACGATTGCCGCCGAGATGGCGCAGGCGCGCGAGCAAAGCGCGGCGATTGGCGAAGAGCGCGCCCAGCAGCTTCGGCAGCAGCAGACGATTGGCGAAGAAGTGAAGAACTTTCGCCTGGAGACGGAATCGAAGCAGCGCGAAGCGCGGCAGGCAGCGGAGGCTGTGGCGGAGTTGGAACGTCGGCTGGAGACGAGTCGGCGGAATGCGATGCAGATGGAGTCGCGCGCGGGCATGACGAGGACGCAGGTTGCGCAGGCCGAGGAGTCGCTGGCGGCGCTGGTGCGCGAGGCGGAACGGCTGGAGGAAGACGCGCGGCGCGGCGCGGGCGAAAACGAGCAAATGACGGCGCAACTGGAGCAGGCGCGCACGCGCGCCGCGGAGGCCGCCGAGACGCTGACGCGCGTGCAGCAGGAACTGGCTGCGCTGCGCGAGAGGCTGAGCGCGGAACGACGCGCGGAGAATGAGCTGCGCGCGAAGATCAACCAACTGCGGCGCGAGCAGGCGGTGGTGAGTGGGCAGCTTGCTGCGCTCGATGCTCAGATTCGCAACCACAGCTATTCCACGGAGACGGTGCGCAAGCTGCTGAAGGCGAATTCGCTGGGCGAGGGACGCACGCCGGTGGGCGCGCTGGCGGATTTTGTGGAGGTGGATGGCGAGCACGAAGCGCTGGTGGACGAGTTTTTGCGCGAGGAGCTGAGCTATCTGGTGGTGCGTGGATGGAAGGACGCGGAAAGCGGTGTGCAACTGCTGAAAACGGGCGTGGATGGCCGCGCGACCTTTGTGGTGCAGGAAGCATCGGGCGGAGACGCGCCTCATGCGACAGGTGTGGAGATTCGCGTGGAAGGCGTGAAGCCGCTGCGAGAGATTCTGCGCGCGCAGAATGGGCTGGAGCAGTCGGTGGAGTCGATTCTGCCCAAGGTGCGCAATGGGTATCTGTGCGCGGACGGGGCCACGGCGCAGCGCCTGGCGGAGCAGCATCCGGATGGATATTTTCTGGCTGCCGGCGGCGAGTGTTATCACGGACGCACGGTGAGCGGCGGTCGTCCGGCGGCGGAGGGTCCGCTGCTGCAGAAGCGCGAACTGCGCAGTCGGCAAAAACAACTGGAGACGATGGAAGAACAGTTGCGCACGGCGGAGGAGGGTGTGCAGGCGGCAGTGCGCAGCATGGAAGAGATGAATGCAGGCGTGGAGCGGCTGGATGAAAGCCGTCGCACAGCCGAGCGCGAGGTGGCCAACCACAGCGCGATGCTGCGACAAAGCGAGCAGGAACGGCAGCGGCTGGAGCGCAGGCTGAGCGAGCTGGAGGGGCAGAAGAGCCGGAATCGCGAGGCGCAGGCGCAGAAACAGGCACAGATTGCGCAGAAACAGCAGGAGGCTGAAGGCATTCGCCGCGAGATGGAAGCGGCGGAGACAGGGATGCAGGAGTTGGCGCGGCAGATGGCCGAGGCCCGGCAGAAACGCGATGCCACGCAGCAGGAAGCGGCGCGTGTAACCGCCGAGCTGGCTGGGTTTGAAGAGAGGCGACGGAATGCTGAGAGCACGTTTCAGCGGATCGATCGCGTCTATGCGGATATCGAACGGCGTCGGCTGCAACTGGACCAGCAGCAGGTGGCGACGGTGGCCGAGCGGGAGCAACGCAGCCGCGAGAACGAGCATCTGGGCGCAAGCGAGACGGAGCTGCGGGCGCGCAAGGAAGCCGCGCTGGAAGAGGCGAAGAATGCGGCAACGGAGATGGCCTCCCTGCGTGCAAAGCTGGCAGAGATTGAACAGACGCTGAAGAGCGAGCGGGCGCAAATGGAGGCTCTGCGGGAGCAGCGCAGCACGCTGGGCACGCAACAGGCGAAGCTGAAGAGCGATCTGGAATATGTGGAGACCGGCTGCCTGCATGAGCTTGGCGTGGAGGCTGCGGCGCTGCGCCTGGAGGATGGGCTGGCGCGGCTGGAAGACGAAGCGCTGACGGTGGAAGAAGAGGCTTGTCGCGAGCTGCGGCAAAAGCTGGAGGCGATGGGTCCGGTGAACATGATGGCGCTCGAAGAGTACAAGGAGACGGCAGAGCGTCATGAATTTCTGGAAGCGCAGCGCAAGGATCTGACGGAGTCGATCGAGAACACGATGCAGACGATTCGTGAGATTGACCAGATTTCGCGGACGAAGTTCGATGAGGCGTTTGCACGGATCAACGAGAATTTCGGGGTCGTCTTCAGCCGCTTATTTGGCGGCGGGCAGGCATTTCTGCGGCTGGTGGACGGCGAAAATCAGGTGGAAAGCGGTTTGGAGATTGTGGCTTCTCCACCGGGCAAAAAACTTCAGAATGTTCTGCTGCTTTCCGGCGGAGAAAAAGCTCTGACGGCCTTGAGCCTGTTGGTCGGCATCTTCCAGTTCCAGCCGGCTCCGTTCTGCGTGCTGGACGAGGTAGATGCGGCGCTGGACGAGACCAATGTAGGCAGGCTGGCGGACCTGTTGCGCGGGCTGGCCGGCGATACGCAGTTTCTGCTGGTGACCCACTCGAAGCGGATGATGCAGACCGCGGACCTGATCTATGGCGTGACGATGCAGGAGCCGGGCGTCTCGCGCGTGGTGAGTGTGCATGTGGGTGGGCGGGAGCAGGAACGGGCGCTGGCGTAGAAAGCCGTGTCCGGGATCGGCAGGCAGCGATGGAGGTCAGTGAACCGCCGCCCGCCAATCGACCGGTGAACGACACAAGCAACAGCTTCCCCACTGTGCTCGCGCCGTTTGCTACGTGTTTCAGGATCAAGCGGAGCGGCAGAGGATGCACGACCCGAATCCGGAACCACGCGACAGGATGAGTATGTACGAGAAGGATTGAGTGCGCTTGTGATGCGGGTCACAAGGGAGTGTGGATTACTTTTGCGTACCCGAACGTGATACGTTCAGAGAGTTACCACGCATGCCTGAAACAAACGGGCAAAACGTGGAAGATAGTGGTGGAGTGAGGTTTTGACGGCGCTGCGGGAAAGCAATGTGACAAGTGTGCCTCTGATTGGACGAGGCAAGGTGCGGGATCTGTATGCGGTGGGCGATGACCTGCTGCTGGTGGCGACGGATCGCATCTCGGCGTTCGATCATGTTCTGGGTACGGGAATACCAGACAAAGGGAAAATTCTGACGCAGATTTCTCTTTTCTGGTTTGAGTTTCTGGCCGAGATTGTGCCGAATCATCTGTTGAGCGCCGATGTGGCCGCGTATCCTGCGGTGCTGCTTCCGTTTGCCGAGCAGCTTGCCGGGCGTTCGATGCTGGTGAAGCGGGCACAGATGTTTCCGGTGGAGTGTGTGGCGCGCGGCTACCTAGCGGGATCGGGCTGGAAGGAATATCGCGAGCGCGGAACGGTCTGCGGGATCCAACTGCCGAAAGGATTGCAGGATGGATCGCGGCTTCCGGAGCCGATTTTTACGCCGGCGACGAAGAGCCAGGACGGCGAGCACGACGAAAATATCTCGTTTGAGCAGATGGAAGCGATGGTGGGCGGGACGGATGCCGCGGAACTGCGACGGCTGACGCTGGCGCTTTATGCCAGGGCCGCTGCTCATGCGGAATCGAAAGGGCTGATTCTGGCCGATACCAAGTTTGAGTTTGGTCGGGCCGTAGGCCAGCCGCATGGGCCGATCCTGCTGGCCGATGAAGCGTTGACGCCGGATTCTTCACGATTCTGGAGCCGGGCGGAGTGGAAACCAGGCGGCGCGCAGCCAAGCTTTGACAAGCAGTTTGTCCGCGACTATCTGGAAGCGATTGGCTGGAACAAGCAGGCTCCGGCGCCGGGTTTGCCGGAGGATGTGGCGGAGCGGACCAGGGCGAAATATATGGAAGCGTTTCGAGCGCTGACCGGGCGCGAGTTGCAGTTCGAATAGCACGACAGCGTGGACGAGCGGTGCAAGACCGTAATGTCTGCGCAAACGAATTCAACGGCGGGGGTGGGCAAATGGGCTGGATTGATTTCGTCATTATTCTGGTGATCGGTTTAAGCATCTGGTCGGGATATCGAGGCGGCACGGTTCGCTCGACGATCTCCATCGTGGGAATGATTGCCGGGATCGAGTTTGCCAGTAGAAATTTTCAGAGGTTTGCCAAAGAACTGGCACCGATGGTGCATAGTCTGGAAGCAGCCAATGCGACCTGGTTTATCCTTCAGATTTTCATTGTGCTTGTGGCGTTTGGATTTGTGGGCCATGCGATTCAGAACGAAATCGGCTGGATGGAGCATGAAGTGATGAAGGTGAAGACCACCAGCACTGTGGGCCAGGCTATCCAGCACGAAATCGCATGGGTTGAACACGAAGTCGAGAAGATGCAGGGCAGTAGCCTGGATGGAATTCTGGGCGGGCTGCTGGGGCTGGTGCGTGGTGTTGTGCTCGGCGCGGTTTGCATGATGTCGGTGGCTGCATTTTTTCCGAATTCGGATACGTTGCCGGATGCCTTGCTGCCAAAGTATATGGCTGGGACGACAGCGGTGCTTGCCAACCTGACGGCCAAGCCGTTGCATCGGAAGATCATAATGGGAATTGATGCGATGGAAGCTGGCGCTACAGCGCCGGATGGAAGTGGCGGAGCTGGCATGGGCGGCTCAGACACACCCACTCAATAATCTGCGTTGAGTGGATTTTTGCGTTTCAAGATGAGTGTTGACGGGATATGATGGACTGACTTTCTGTGCAGGTCCATGCCAGAGTATTCATCAGGCAGAGGGAAAACTGAGGACACGACGTGAAGCACGAGATTGACGGGCTGATAAACCGGATGCATGCGGCGGGAATTTCCTTTGAGGAAGCCGTGCGACAGTTTGAACGACAGTATATCTATCTGGTGCTGGTGAAGCATCGAGGGAACCAGTGCAAGGCGTCCGTCGAGCTGGGAATGCACCGCAACACGCTGGGCCGCAAGATGAGCGAACTGGAGCTTGGCATGGCCGAGGTGCGAGCGGGTTACAAGCGTCCGGTGCGCAGCGAACGTCCAGTACTCAGCGAGCTGCGCAGACAGGCCCGCTGAAAGGCGTTTTGCGGGCGATGACAGCGACCGGTTCCCTGCCCTTGAATCCAATTGAAGAGAGTTTGGCGAGCCTGCCGCATCGGGTTGCGATGTGCGCGGATAGCGCGCGCGGTTTGGCGTCAGATTTTGTGTGGGATGCGCAGGATGCGTATCTGTTTGACGTGGATGGGACGCTGCTGCGCAGTGCGGATCGTACGCATGTGGACAGCTTTGCCGAAGCTGTGGAGCAGGTGACGGGCGACACAATTTCGCTGGATGGAGTGACGCTGCATGGCGGCACGGACACAGCGATTCTGGCGGAGGCTTTTGCGCGCAGCGGCGTGAATTTCGGTACGCTGGAGACACATTGCGCGGCTATCCTGGAGCGGATGGCGGAGATTGTGGAGACGCGGCGCACGGAGCTGCGGTTTCGTCGGATGCCAGGAGTGCTGGAGATTTTGAAGTGGTTGCAAGCCAAAGGCGCTTTGCTGGGCGTGGCGACGGGAAATCTGGAACGTATTGGGTGGACAAAGCTGGAGGCGTGCGGATTGCACGGCTGGTTTGCGCTGGGCGGATTCAGCGATCGTTTTCCGGTGCGCGAGGAACTGGTGGGAGACGCGGCAGAACGAGCACGCGCAATGCTGGGCCGTTCGCAGGCGAGGGTGTGCGTGGTGGGCGATACGCCGCGCGACATTGAAGCGGCGCGGGCGAATGAGCTGGCGGTGATTGCTGTGGCGACGGGAAATTATTCGTTTGACGAACTGGAACGGCTGAAGCCGGAGGTCTGCTGCTCGTCGTTGACGGCGCTGATGGAGTGGCGACGATGAATCTTTGGCGGCGAATGCTGAGCGTGGCGCTTTGTGGATGGCTTGGATGGGTGCAGGTGTGCGCGGCGCAGCAACCAACTCAGCAGACGGCGACACAGCCGGTTGCGCCTGCAGGTGCGCAAACGCCGACGAATGCAGCTCCGCTGGCAGGGGCGAATCCAGCGTCGCCAACGTCAGGGCAAAAGTCGGCCAGCAAAAGTGGAGCGGCGGATGACAAGGATGCAACGAAGACGGCAGCGGGCAATGTGGATGGAATTGAGCCGGGCAAGCCGCTGAAGGAAAACAGGCTGCGTGCCGAGCGCAAGGCGGCGAAGTTGTATTTGAGCGGGGTAAAGCTGCTGGCGAAGCACGACACTGAGGCGGGGCTGGCGATTCTGGAGGAAGCCTCGCAACTGGATCCGGACAGCGTGACCTATCGTCGCGCAGCGGGGCTGGCGCGTGAGAGCCTGGTGGCGCAACTGGATGTTGCTGCGAATGCTGCGGAAGCCAAAGGCGACCACGCAGAGGCGATGGCGAAGGTGGAGCAGGCGCTGAAGCTGGATGGGCAGAACGACGTGACCATTCAAACCTTGCGGCTGCTGGCGGGCAACGCGGCTCCGGATGCTCCTGCGCTGCCGCAGGATGCGTCGGCGAAGATTGCGGCGCAGACGGTGGCGCTGATGCCCTCGACTGGACGGCACAGCTTTCATCTGCGCATGAGCGCGCCAGAGCTGATCCGTCAGGTGTTTGCCGCGTATGGAGTGACGGCGGAGGTGCATGCCAGCCTGGCGCAGCAGATGGCGCGGTTGGCGATCGACGATGCCGATTTCCAGCAGGCGACAGCGGCGCTGGAACTGGTGACGGATTCGTTTTATGTGCCGCTGGACCAGTATCGCGTGCTGGTGGCGAAGGATACCAAGGAGAACCACACGAACCTGGACCGGCAGGAGATGGAGACGGTGTACATGCCGGGGCTGACGGCCAAGGAACTGACGGATGTGAGCAATATGGCGCACAACGTCTTTGGCGTGAAGCAGGCGATTGCGCAGCCGAGCGCGGAGACGGTGACGGTGCGCGCGCCGATGCGCACGCTGGGCGCTTTTAATGAGACGGTGCAGGAGTTGATCGATGGGCACAACCAGATTGACCTGAATGTGAAGATCATCCAGCTTGCGCATGTGAGCATGCAGGAAACAGGAGCAACTTTCTTGCAGCAGACCGGGGTATACAACGCGTATTCGGAGATTCAGTCGATCTTGACGCAGAATGCTTCGGCGATCCAGCAGATTATCTCATCGGGCCTGGTGCCGAATGCCAATACTCTGGCGAATCAGATTGCGATTGTGGCGATTCTGGCCGCGTCGGGATCGCTGACCGGGACGCCGTTCAATCAGGGGTTTATCCCGTTTGGCAAAGGACTGACGCAGAGCCTGGCAACGCCCAGCCCGGCGACTCTGACGCTGAGCCTGAATTCCAGCGATACGCGCACCCTGAACGACGTTCACCTGCGGCTGGGTGACGATGAAGAAGGAACGATCAAGGACGGCGAGAAGTATCCGATTGAGACGGCTTCGTACTCGTCGGCGCAGCTTTCGCCGGCGATCTCAGCGGCGGCGACGGCGGCTGGATATGGAGCGCTGGCGCAGTCGCAGAATATTCCCCAGATTCAGTATGAGGATCTGGGCTTGACGCTGCAGACGCGGGCCAAGATGATGCGGTCCGGCGACGTGGCGCTGACGATGAGCTTGAAGATTGAGTCCCTCTCCGGATCGAGCTTGAACGGGATTCCCGTACTGGCCAACACGCAGTTTGACGGGGTGTTGACGCTGCGCGCAGGCGAGACGGCGGTTCTGTTCAGCGATCTGTCGCGACAGGAAAGCCGCGTGTTGAACGGGTTGCCTGGACTTGCGGATATTCCCGGGATGCAGGATATCAACGATATTCAACTGAACCAGAATGTGGCGCGGCTGATTGTTGTGGTGACGCCGACGTTGGCGCGCTCGACGCAGCCGAAGGGTCACAGCCCGATGCTGATGGTGGAAAAGAACTCGATCCAGTGACGCGCGTCCGTTGATCGTACGAATTTCTTTTTCTGCTTCCAACCTGAAAAAGCTGTACGAAGGAGTCTTGCGGCGCATAGACTGCCGGAGAATGCCGCTGCCTGCTTTTGCGGCACCCAAAAGCCCTTGGGGTTGCAGTGAACGAGAGTCGCTTGATTCCGACCTGGCTGCTCCGCGACGCCGACAGACGTCAGCAAGAGCTGCGCGCGTGGAAGCAGCGTCTTCTGCTGACAGAGCGACTGGATGGACTGGAAATTCTGGACACGACGGAGCCGGATGCAGCGACTCTGCGGGGATTGTATCGCGAGCTGGACACACTGCATCGGTGGCTGGGGAATCGCAAAGCTGTCCTGCGGGAGTTGAGCGGGATGGGCGTGGGAGCGCAGAGCCGAGTGCTGGACATTGGCTGCGGACAGGGTGCGCTGCTGGCGACGATTCGCAAACGGATGGGCTGTGCGGTGGTGGGCGTGGATATCCGCGGGGAATGCGCCGCAGAATCGGTGACGATTGTGCGCGCTGACGCAGCGAGAGACGCGCTGCCGCAAGCAGATGTGGCCGTGTGCGTGGTGATGGCGCATCATCTGGATCCGGATGCGCTGGAGGCGATGATCTGCAATGTGGCGCGAAGCTGCGACGCGCTGGTGCTGCTGGACCTGGTGCGGCATCCAGTGCCGCTGGCGCTGTTTCGCGCGTTTGTGGCTCCGCTGCTCTCGCGGATTCATGCAGCGGATGGGCAGACGTCGATCCGCAGGGCGTATACCGCGCGGGAGATGAAGGCAATTGTGGAGCGGGCGACCAAGGTCAGCGGGCGACCAGTGAAGATGCTGCGGCACAGGGTTGCGCCCATGTGGGTGCGGCAGGTGGTGATGATCCGCTGGGGGTGACGGCAAGAAAGGCATTGCATGCAGCGGACGCGCGTCTGCGGGCGCGCCGCGGTCTTTCGCTGCGCTCGCGTTGGTCGCGGGTACGCTGGGGTGAGAGTTGCAGAGGAAGACAACAGCAAGAACGTAAAGCAAAAGCAGATTCCCTGCGGGAATGACAACAAGAAAAGCAACGGCAAAAAGTAAGAACAAAGGCAAGAGTAAAGGCAAAAGCTAAAGCATTTTCCGGAAAGGTGTAGACCAAAACCATTCTGCGGATTGGATTTTTCCTCAAGAAAAATCCACCCTCATGAACTTCGGAAAGTTCACAGTATTCCGGAAAATGCCTTAAGGCAAGGGGAACCGCAAAGGAGGCTTGCCAGTGAGGGGCTGATGCGGACGGCGGATCGCTGGAGCGATCCGCCGTCGTTTCTGGTGCGATGGGTGGGGTTTACTGTTGTGGAGCCGGGCCATCCATCTGGGTCTGATAGGAGATGATCTGCTTGAGAGCGTCGTAGGGGACGCCGCCGAGCGGGATGATCCGCCCGTTGATGGCCAACGAAGGGGTCTGATTGACGCCGAGGTCTTCGGCCAGCTTGATCTGGCTTTGGACGGTGGCCTGCGTGGCCGGAGTGGTGGAGCAGGCCTGCACCTTGTCCGGGCTGAGGCCGGCGGCGGTGACGGCGCTGTTGAGCGTGAGGGTGGTGCTGTCGTCGGTGGTCAGGCCAGCCTGGCCATCAAAGACGGCTTTGGCGAACTTGAAGAAGGCCGGATTGCCTCCGATTTGAGCGACGCAGACGCCATAGGAGGCAGCACGGAAAGCCTGAGGATGGACATGCGTGAGCGGGTAGTTCTGGAAGATGATGTGCGCGTTGGGAAAGTCGGTGGCGAGCTTTTCCATGGTCGGCTCAGCGACTTTGCAGTGCGGGCACTGGAAGTCGGCAAACTCGACGAGGATCAGGTCACGCGTGGGCGTACCCTCCCAGGGACCGGTTGCCTGGCTGAGCAGCCTGGCGCGGTTTTCGTCATAAGGACGTGTGCCAAAGGGAAGAATTTCGCCGCCTGCGATGATGTGTTTGCCGTCTGGCATGGTGAAGAACTGAAGCGCGCTGAGCTGGGCGTTTCCGCGCGTGCCCACGATGACGACGACGCTGGAGACACCATCAACCTGCGTTTTGGCGATGCGCTGCACCTGGAAGAGCCGGTTCTGGTCATAGCCCCAGGTGGACTTCAGGAAACCATTGACCTGATCGACGGTGGGTGAAGCGGCGGTGAAGTCTGTTGGGTCTGGCTTGGGGAAGACAGGACCGGCAACGGAGCCTGGCGCCAGTTTCGGAGCGGGCGGAACATCCTGTTGCGCGCGCATTGGGGGAACCAGGGCAGTGGCGCAAAGTGCGAGTAGCAGCCAGTTACGAGACGAAAAAGCGAACTTCAATGGCGATTCTCCTTTGATTGCAGAGGCGCGCAAGGCGCAATGTGGCATCTACTGGTTTATACCTGACAGCGAGCGGCAATGGGAAATCTGCGCCCGGAGCCGAAGGACTTGGGGGTGACTTTCAGAACGGGCGCGGCCTGCTGGCGCTTGTATTCGCTGCGTTCGACCAGGGTAACAACGGACTCGACGAGCGAGCGTGAAAACGGAGAGTGAGCGATGATTTCTTCGGTGGATGCACCGCGCTCGATGTAGGCGGCGAGGATGGGATCCAGCACTTCGTAGGGCGGAAGCGAGTCGCTGTCCTTCTGATCTGGCCGCAGCTCGGCGGAGGGTGCTTTGGTGAGAATGGCCTGCGGAATGATCTCGCGTTCGCGGTTGATCCAGCGGCAGAGATCGTAGACACGCGTCTTGAGCAGGTCGCCGATGACGGCAAGAGCGCCGACCATGTCGCCGTAAAGCGTGCAGTAGCCGACGGACATCTCGGACTTGTTCCCGGTGGTGAGGACAAGCGCGGAAGACTTGTTTGACAAGGCCATGAGCAGCGTACCGCGGATGCGTGACTGGAGATTTTCTTCGGTGAGGTCGGGCGCGAAGCCGGTGAAAAGCGGTTGGAGCGTTTGCGTGAACGCGTGGAAGACGGGTTCGATGGGCAGAATCTCGAAGCGAACGCCGAGATTGCGCGCAAGCTGTCGGCTGTCTTCAATGGAGCCGGTGGAGGAGTACTGGCTGGGCATGCCGACGGTGAGCAGATTTTCTGCGCCGAGCGCGTGGGCGGCGAGGACGGCGACAAGCGCGGAGTCGATGCCGCCGCTGAGGCCGACGAGCGCTTTGCGGAAGCCGGTTTTGCGAATGTAGTCGCGTGTGCCGAGAACGAGCGCGTCGAACAACTCCTGCTCGGCGAGGGAGCTGTCGGCAGGGATTTCGGCAGGGCTTGCCGGAGTGGGATGGGCGGGCAAAGCGGTGCCGTGCAGGGCATCGGTATCGACGAAGACGAGGTCTTCACGGAAAGCGGCAGCCTGCGCGGCGCATTGGCCTGCATGGTCGAGCGCAAAGGAGGAGCCGTCGAAGACGAGGCTGTCGTTGCCTCCGACCTGATTGACGAAAACAATGGGCAAACTGTGGCGGGCGGCGATGGCCTGGAGCATGCGTGCGCGGATGGCCGGTTTGCCGACCCAGTAAGGCGAGGCGGAGATGTTGATGAGCAGCGTGGGCCGCTCGGCGGCGAGCCGCTCAATGGGGTCGACCGGATAAAGACGCTGCGGCCAGAAATCCTTGTCGTTCCAGGCGTCTTCGCAGATGGTGATGGCAAGCCGCTCGCCCGCCCACTCGAAGATGTGCTGCTCTTCGGCAGGGGCAAAGTAACGCTGCTCGTCGAAGACATCGTAAAAAGGCAGCAGCATCTTCTGCTGCTGAAAGACGGTGCGCCCCTGGTCAATCAGCAGGGCGACGTTGATGGCGGGCTTGCCGCATCCGGCAGGGGCAGGCAGCGCGACGCCAAGCAGGATGGCGATGGGAAGCTCGGCGGTGAGTTGCTGAAGCGAGACGACCGAAGCCTGGCAGCGAGCAAGAAAGGATGCTTTGTCGAGCAGGTCTGCCGGAGGATAACCGGGGATGGCCAGTTCCGGGAAGACGATGAGGCGCGCATGTTGAGCTGCGGCGCGGCGAACGGCATCTTCAATCTGGAGAGAGTTTGCCGCGAAGTCCCCGACAGTGGGGTTGGTCTGGGCAAGAGCGATCTTCACAGTTGTAGTGTAAACGAACGCCGCTGCTGGACCTGTTGCACGCAGGGAGAATCTCTCCTTCCGGCCCGGGGCATTGCATGCAGCAGACGCGCGTGCGCGCAGTGGCCGCTCCCGCTGG
>JAJZHE010000106.1 GCA_021804655.1 Acidobacteriota bacterium | reverse complement strand
CAGGTGCATGCGCAGCTTGCGAACCTCGGGTTGCGTGGTGCGCGCCCATTGGGGAGCGGCGACGCCTTCCATGAGGTGGTTGACGGCGCGCACGATGTCGATCTCATGGACAGGCGCGTGCGCGCCGGACTGGAACTCCGCCTCGGCGCGGGAGACGCGGTCGGTGAATCCCATGGCGTCGGCCACCTGGTCGGGAACGGATGCGTTTTCAAAGAGCATGTGGGTGAGCAGCAGGGTGGAGGGCTTGTCGCCGGAGCGCGACCGGAGGGCGAGTTGATCGATCTCGCGATAACGAGGCTGGGGGATCACGAGGCAACGGAGGCTGTGGCGGGTTGGGGCTTTGGGATCTCTGCGTCTGGGCCTGAATGGCCAGCGCGGAGCATGCGACGAGAGCAAGAGCAACGGATCTGGGAAGCACGAACACCTCTCCAAGGGGGAATCCAAGGGGAATCCCTAATTTCAGTGGATGAAACCGATGGGAGGACTTTGTAGCAGGTGGGGAATAAAGTCAATCATAACTTTGATATATATAAATCATGCAATGCAATACGTTACCTGCGAGCAGTGCCGCGATAGTAACGCAGATCAGGCAGAAGTCGCTTCTTCAAGACCCGATCGCAATGCTGCTGCAACGACCGGAGCCGTTGCAGCGAATGGGTCAGTGCTTGCCCGTTTCAGTCCACAGAAAAGCCAGAGAGTCGGCGTAGTCCTGGACAAGTTGATCGCTGGAGACTCCAGCGCTGTGGCCACCTTTGAGGCCGTAGTGCAGCAGAATCGGCCGGTCGCTTCCGCTCGACGCCTGCATCAGTGCAGCCATTTTACGCGCATGCAGCGGATCGACACGCGTGTCGCTGGCCCCGGTAAAGAACATGATCGAGGGATAATGCGTGCCGGAATGCACGTTCTGGTAAGGAGAATACTTGAGCAGCCAGGCAAAGTCAGGTTTGTTCTCCGAGGAACCATACTCTGTTGTCCAGAAGCGTCCGATGAGGAAATGTTGATAGCGCAGCATATCGAGCAGTGGATAGCCACACCAGATCGCGCCAAAGAGATCCGGGCGCTCTGTCATCGCCGCGCCCATCAGCAGGCCACCGTTCGAGCGACCGGAGATGGCGAAGCGCGCGGGCGTGGTGTATTTGTTCGCGATCAGATATTCGGCGGCGGCAAAGAAGTCGTTAAAGACATTCTGCTTGCGCTGGAACATTCCCTGCTCGTGCCAGCTTTCACCGTATTCACCGCCGCCACGCAGGCTGGGAACGGCAAACCAACCGCCAAGGTTCATCCACTCCGCCCACTGCGCATTCCACTCGGGAGTCTCACTGATGTTGAAGCCGCCGTAGGCGGTCATCAGCAGACGACGCGAACCATCCATGGGCAGGTCTTTGCGCCCGGCGATGAACATGGGGACGCGCGTACCATCCTTCGAGGTATAGAAGACCTGGCGGACTGTGAATTTGGAGGAATCAAACGGAGTATCCGGCTCAAAGAAAACATCCTGCTTGCCGGTCTTCGTGTCAAATCGGTAGATGGTGGGCGGCTGGATCATCGACTGGAAGCTGTAAAAACCATAGCGCGCGCCAGAGTCGCCAAAGAGACCGGAGGATGTGCCGATGCCGTTGTACTTCAAATCGCCGAGCGACTGGCCAGTGAGCGCATATATCCCCGTGCGCGGATTAACATCGTGCAGCGAATGGACAAAGAGCCGATGACCGACGATCGAGGCGTCATCGATAACATCCTGCCCTTCAGGGACAACAGTTGTCCACGCGTCAGGCATGGTGCCGGGGCGCGCTTCCAGAATGCGTCCCTTGGGAGCTTTGTAGTCGGTCTGCACATACCAGTGATCTCTGTCGTACAGAACGCGAAAACGCGAGTCGATGCCCCAGACAAGCTGGACGAAAGGCGCGTTGTCCTTGCGAAGGTCGCGATAGAGAATATCCACACGCCGCGCTGGAACGCCGCGTTCGATGGTGATCGTCAGGTAGTGGCCGTCCTGTGTGACGCGCGCATTAATCAGGTCAAGCTGTCCCAGCGTCTCGCCATGAAATTTCTGACCAAAAAGCAGTGTGTCCTGGGCAACCGCAGTACTGGCCGAAGCAGGCGAACTCTGTTTCACGAGCGCGTGCTCAAAGACCAGCGTGCCGGTCGCCGCGTAACGGGAGTAAATCACGCGGCTGTGGTTGGCATTGAATCCGACGGAAAAGTAGCGCGCCGGCGGCAGCCGGTCAGGCAGATCGCGCTTCGTATGAATGTCATAAAAACGAATTTCTTCTTCGTCCGCTCCGCCCTGGCGTACGCCATAGATCAGCAGCCTCCCGTCGCGGGAGACGTTGAGCAAGCTGACGGAGGTGTTGGGATCGGAGCTGATCTGTGATGGGCTGATGAGGCGCTCCAGCTTGGGCAGCATATTCACCGGCGGCCAGCCATGCTGGACAAAAATGGATGCCTGCTGCTCGCGTGCCGCACGGCGCATCAAGTAATATTCGTCTCCACGCTGGATCGGAATTGTCCACTGCGTCATGTGGACAAGCCCATCGAGGTCCTGTGCAATGCGTGGCCGCACTCGCGCCTGACGCAGGTAGGCATCAGTATAGGCAATCTGCGCTTTCAGATAGGCTTGTGTGGCCGCGCTGTGGGCGTCCTCCAGCCAGCGATAGTTGTCTACGATCTGCGTGCCGAAATAATCGTCGGTAACGGCGTGGCGCGCAGTAACCGGCGGCGCGGGAAGCGTGATGCCATCTCCACCATGGATGGTACGAACCGAATCAGACTGCTGCGCTATGGCGGCGAAGGACAACGTGGCGACAAGCGGAATCAAGGCAAAGCGGAACCTTCGAGCGTGCATAAAAGTCTCCAATATGAAGACACGATACACCACGGAAGCGGATGATTGGCAGGCTTACAGCCTACTCGTAGCGAAGAGCTTCGATAGGATCGAGATTCGCGGCCTTCCAGGCAGGATAGATGCCAAAGACGAGGCCAATGGCGCAGGCGACGCCAAGTCCAACGAGAATCCAGACAAGCGATACGGTCGCAGGTAATCCAATGGGCAGGAAGTAAACAACATAGGTAATGATCGTGCCCACGAGGACGCCCAGAATTCCACCCACAGCGCACAGCGTGATGGCCTCCGTGGTGAACTGCACGAGAATCGTATGCTTGGTTGCACCCAGTGCCTTGCGAATACCAATCTCACGCGTCCGTTCCGTCACGGAGACAAGCATAATGTTCATCACGCCAACTCCACCCACCATCAACCCCACGCTGGAGACAGCCAGCATGAAGAGAAACAGACCACTTGAAAGCTGTCCCCAAAGCCGAGCAAGCGAATCGGGGCCAAAGATTTCAAAATCGTCTTCCGCGTCCACCTTCACGCGGCGGCGCACGCGCAGCATCTCACGAATCTCCTCATGGACAAGTGGTTTGAATTTGGGATCGTCGAATTTGACGCTGACCCAGACGTCCTTCTGCTCTGGATGGATGTTTTCAAAGGTTCCCAGCGGAAAGTAGACGACATTGTCCTGTGGGTTGCGGCCCCCGCCAAAGGGCTGTTTGCGCTTGGTGGCAACGCCGATCACCGTATAGATCCCGGTTTCGACGTTCACCTCTTTGCCCACGGCACTCGCGCCATGGAACAGATCCTGCCACGTGTCGTAACCGAGGAGGCAGACCTTGGCGTGTCGCTTGTCCTCGTCGTTGCTGAACCAGCGCCCTTCGACAAGATCGATGTCGTCCGTTGTGGCGATCTCCGCGGTGCTGCCCTGCAGGATCGCGCCGGCAACCTTTTCACCCTTGTATTTCACCGAGACGTCGCCGACGCGGAACTGGGATTTGGTGTACTGCTTCGAGGCGTCCGAGGCGACCACATGCGGCAGCGTGCGCATTGCGTAAGCGTCCTCAACAGTCAGCTTTTTCCGGGCCAGCATCTCCGCAGTGGGCTGCACGCCAATGACCGGCAGATGAAAGACCCAGAAGACGTTGGTACCCAGCGAATTCACAAAATCCGAGACGCGGTTGTTCAGCCCATTGATGATGGACGAGATGGCAATGACAGACGTAACTCCGATGACGATGCCCAGGATCGTCAATCCAGACCGTAGCTTGTTGACGCGCAGCGTCTCCAACGCCATCCGAACCGATTCGCGAGTTTGTCCCTGAGCCATATCTGCGTTCTCCCGGTGTCAGACGTCGGCGCGCAGCGCGACGATGGGGTCAAGTTGAGCGGCTTTGCTAGCCGGATAAACGCCAAAGAAGATGCCCGTTCCGGCGGCCATGAACAGCCCCAGCAGAATCGACCACA
This sequence comes from Acidobacteriota bacterium, assembly GCA_021804655.1. Classification (GTDB taxonomy): domain Bacteria; phylum Acidobacteriota; class Terriglobia; order Terriglobales; family Acidobacteriaceae; genus Acidicapsa. The sequence continues at coordinate 5,954 of JAJZHE010000106.1, read as the reverse complement.
CCGAAAGCGATACCGAGATGCCGAAGATCAGCGTGATGCCCTCGGCTGCTCCCACACCCAGCAGAATGCCAATCACGCCTCCAAGCGTAGCCATCAGCGCCGACTCAATCAGGAATTGAAGCAGCACGTCTCGCTGGCGCGCTCCCAGCGCCTTTCGGACGCCGATCTCACGGGTTCGTTCGGTCACGGAGACAAGCATGATATTCATGATGACCACGCCGCCAACCACCAGAGCGATGGAGGCCAGCCCAAGCACGATAAACGCAAAGAGCTGGCTGATCTGCTTCCATATCTGCAAAAACGTATCGTTGGTTTCGATCTGAAAGCTGTCATCCGCGCCCAACAAATCATGACGGCGGGTACGCATCAACACGCGAACCTGATCTTCTGCGCGTGTCATCACGTCAGCGCCACCGTCCACGCGACAATAGATAACCAGCGTCGTGCTGCTCCCGTAGGTCTGCTGATAGGTGCTGAGCGGAATCGCTACCCAGTTGTCTTGCGACTGGCCCAGTGTCTTTCCTTGGCGCTCACCGACGCCGACGATTGTGTAGGGCACGCCATCCACGCGCAGTTCCTTGCCAATGGGATCGCCATCGCCCAGGATATTGTCCACGATGTCATAACCAATGACAGCGTTATGGGTGGCATGGTCCATGTCTGCATCGGTGAGCGCACGGCCCTCAGCGATATTCAGGTTGTTCAGCGAAAACATGGTCGGGGTATAGCCACGGACATTGGTATTGGTGCTGGATTTTCCGTCGTGGACGACGTTCGTGTTGCGGTCGTCCTCGGTGCCAACCTCTTTGCAGAGAGTGCAGGCATTCTTGACGGCAAGGTAATCCTCATAACGGACGATCTTGCGCTTCTGGAATTTGAAGTACTCGTCAGCGTTGAAAATCACGCTGGAAGAGCGTGCAACGGTGAAGACATCCGCCCCGTAGCCGGAAAGTTTGGTGCCGAAGTAGGAGTTGGCTGTGTTGGTGAGTGTGATCACCATAATGACCGATGCCACGCCCATCACCACGCCGATCAGCGTGAGAATAGAACGCATCTTATTGGCCCATAAAGATTGCAGGGCCAGCATCAGTGCTTCACGAAAAGCCATGGAGGGTCCCACCCCAAAGATTCTTCCTTCATGGTATCCGAGAGGCCGCAGACACAGGACACGCCGGGAACTGGAAGGCTGCTAAGAGTTACGTAATCGGACAGGGACAGGTTCCCGGTCGGATGGGTTGCCGGGGCGAGAAAGATTTTGCTTGTGTGGCAGGGTGTGGGGATGTAGTCTGCTTTGACGAAACTCAAATGTCAGCTCAACGACGGGAAGTGAAAAACGATGAAGCATGAATGGCGAAGTATTGCGCGCGCCGCAGCATCAATGCTGGCGGCGACGGGGATAATTGCAGGCGCGGCAGCAGGCGCTCAAAGCAGCCAGAAAGTCGCAGACTCAAACCCTGCTCCGCTGCTCCTGCGCAATCCGTCCGTCAACCAGACTTCCATTGCGTTTCTCTATGCCGACGATGTGTGGATGGTGGCTCGCGCTGGCGGACGGGCGACTCGGCTGACAGCAACTGGAAAGGTCGAAGCCGGGCCGTTCTTTTCGCCCGACGGCACTCAAATCGCTTTCACCGAGCATCGCGCCGGTGGCAACGATGTTTACGTCGTTTCGGCAACCGGTGGCATTCCGAAGCGGATCACCTGGCATCCGGATGGCAGCAGAGTCGTGGGTTGGACGCCGGACGGAAGCAGCATCCTGATCTCCACCAGCATCACCAGCCCGCGACACTTCAATCGGCTGTATACCGTGAAGGCCGATGGCAGCGGGATGCCCCAACAGTTGCCGCTGCCCCAGGGCTTTGAAGGCTCCTATGCGCCGGACGGCCAGTCGATCGCCTATGAGCCGATCAGCCGCTGGGAAGACGCCTGGAAGGTATATTACGGCGGGCAGAACTACCCCATCTGGGTCGTCAACCTGAAGACGCTGGACCTGGAAAAGATTCCATCCGAAAACTCGACCGACACACATCCAGTCTGGGTCGGACATTCCATCTATTTCCTCTCCAACCGCGTAGCGAACGAGACGGAATTTGGCGACCGCGGGCCGGTGAGCCTGTGGCGCTATGACACACGGACAAAGCAGACGACACTGGTCGAGCCGAATCATGGACTGGATCTCAAAACAGTGCAGGCCGGCGCAGCAGCGCTGGTCTTTGAGCAATTTGGTTCCATCCACTTGATGGACCTGACAGACCCGGACAAACCCGGCGCTGACCACGTTGTGCCCATCCGCATCGACGGCGACCTGGATCAACTGGAGCCGCATCCTGGCACAATTGCCGCACGGCAGATCAACGACTACGGAATCTCGCCCACAGGCAAGCGCGCAGTATTTTCCGCGCACGGAGAGATATTCAGCGTGCCCGCGGAAAAAGGCGACACGCGCAACCTGACCCGCACACCCGGCATCGAGGAGCGCAGCCCGGCCTGGTCACCAGACGGCAGTCAGATTGCCTACTTCAGTGACGCGACCGGCGAATATGCGCTATATCTGAAGGCGCAGAACGGGATGGGCGAAGCGACGAAGATCGACCTCGGGGCCAATCCGAGCTTCTTCTACAGGCCAACCTGGTCGCCGGACAGCAAGCATATTCTTTACCGCGACAAGCATGAGCGGCTCTGGTACGTGGACGTGCCGGTGAAGGATGCCAGCGGCAAGATGACCGCGTCGGGTGCACCGGTCCTCGTGGACCAGAGCCATCGCGACAGCTTTGGCGGCAACTCCACCAGCCCACACTGGTCGCCAGACTCAAAGTGGATCGTCTATACGCGCGAAGCGCCCAACGACCTCGAAGCCGTCTTCCTCTATTCGCTGGAGCAGAAAAAGTTCTATCAGGTCACCGATGCGATGAGCGATGCGGCAAGTGCGATCTTCGATCCTTCGGGCAAGTACCTCTACTTCCTGGCATCCACCGATGACGGACCTTCGCGCGCGGGCATCGATCTCTCGTCCCTGGATCGTGCGCAACAGTATGGCGTCTACACAATTGTTCTGTCCAAGGACGGCACCTCGCCCGTTCCCCCGGAAAGCGACGACGAAAAACCGAAGGATGCGGCAAAAACTGACGATGCAAAAACGGATGGAAAGGCGGACGAAGCGGCGAAACCGGACGACAAAACATCTGCCAAACAGGATGGGAAGACACCCGAGACCAAGCCCGCTACAAGGATTGACCTGGACGGGATCGAGAACCGCATCCTTGCGCTGCCCATCGAGCCACGCAACTACAGCGAGTTGTTCGCACCAAAGGAGGGTGTCCTGCTGATGACAGCGGATGCGCCCATCGGTCGTTCTTCGGATGAGGAAGCTGGTGGCCTCCTGGGTCTGTGGCGCTTCACGACCAAAGAGCGCAAGACCGAGCAGATCAGCGGTCCGCTGGGCGAAGTAGCGGTCAGTGCTGATGGCAGCCACATTCTGCTCGGTGGCCACGGCCATTGGTCGATAGCCAAAGTGGATGAGTTGAAGCCGGGTACCAGCATACCGGGCAAACCGCTCAATCTGGGCCAGATGCGGATGACCATCGATCCGCGTGCAGAGTGGCGGCAGATGTATGCCGAAACCTGGCGCATCGAGCGCGATTTCCTCTATGACCCGAACACACATGGTCTTTCGATCGCGAAGGCCGAAGCCATGTATCGCCCCTATCTGGCAGGCCTCGCCAGCCGCAGCGAATTCACCTATCTGTGTACGGAGATGCTGGGCCAGATCAACATTGGACACATGTTCATTCGCGGCCCGCGCGTGCCCGACGCAACGCCGAAGACCGGATTGCTCGGTGCCGACTACGGGGTCGCGGACGGGCGCTACAGCTTTGCCCACATCCTGGGCGGAGAAAACTGGACGCCAGGATTAGCCTCGCCGCTGACCGTGCCGGGAGTCGAAGTGAAGAAGGGTGAACTGCTGCTGGCAGTCAACGGACGCGAACTGCATGTCGGCGACAATCTCTATCGCGCCTTCGCCGGAACTGCGGGTCAGCAGACGGTGCTGCGCGTCGGCGCAAAGGCCGATGGCAGTGGCTCACGCGAAGTCACGGTCGTTCCCGTGGCCAGCGAAGACGGCCTGCGTGAGCTGGACTGGATTCAGTCCAACCTCAAAAAAGTCAGCGCTCTCTCTGACGGCAAAGTTGCCTACGTCTACATGCCCAATACGGGCGGTGCCGGGTACACGAACTTCAATCGTTACTTCTATTCGCAGTTGAACAAGCAGGCGCTGGTTCTCGACGAACGCAACAACGAGGGCGGCTTCATCGCCGACTATATTGTGGACACCCTGCGCCGTACACCGCTTTCCATGGCCCTTGAGCGCGACGGCAAGCCGGAGCACGATCCAGTCGGCGCGATCTTCGGGCCGAAAGCGATGATCATCAACCAGAACTCCGGCTCCGGCGGCGACGCTATGCCCTGGTACTTCCGCAAGGCTGGACTCGGCAAGCTGGTTGGAACGCGAACCTGGGGCGGACTGGTTGGCATCGGCGGTTATCCGCGCCTGATGGACGGCGGCTCGGTGACGGCTCCACGCTACGCCATCTATGGACTGAACGGACAGTGGGAGGTCGAGAACCACGGCATCGCGCCGGATATCGACGTGGACATCACGCCAAAGGACTTTGCAGCCGGGCATGACCCGCAGTTGGAGACGGCCGTGCAGACGGTGCTGGACGAGCTGAAAGCCCATCCTGCACCCACCTTCCCGCTGCCGGCCTATCCGAACTACCACAAGCGCGACGGCTTGGGAAAATAATCTGCCGCTGCTACGCTCCGGTCGGCCTACATATTGGCCTGGCCGGAGCGCATCTCCTCGTTGAAGCTGGGCTTGGTGACAGCCAAAGCCTCGTCGAGACGCGCTCGAAACTCCTCCGCACGTCCCATCAGCAGTGGCGTGGCGCTGGCATACTCGCCATCCAGCAGGAGCAGTCCCTCACCAGCTTCATCGGCAGCCATGCGAAGCAAATCCGCCTCGGTCGTATTCAGGTACTGGGCGTCGCGCGGGTCGGCAATCCAGACCGGCTGGCTCTTGCCCAGAACGCCGGAGAGCCAGAAGCACTTCAACAGCAGGTATTCCAGCCGCGCGGCGTCATTCGTATCCGTGAAAAAGAATTTGCGCTGCCATGGGCTGAAGTAGCGCGTCGTGATCGGCACCGGCTGGCGATTGCCGCTTTTCACCAGTTCCAGTTGGCCCTGGTCCAGCGTCTTGCGAACAGCGTTGTAGAGAAACGCTTCGGCGTAGGGCTGCTCCGGCGCCGGAACAATGTCGGCAAAGGTCACCGTCATCGCCGCAGCAATTCTGGCGTGCAGCGGCGATCCCGTACCGTCTTCCAGATAGATTTCGCCGTGTACGATGTAGCTGTCCGCGCCTGAGGTAGAACGATGGAACGGCCAGCGAAAGTTGCGAAACGTCACCGGCAATCCAGCCAGCGTGACGGCAGCATTAGGAAGCGGATTACGCAGCCGCCTGGCTTCTTCGGCCAGGTGAGCCGTCATCGCCGGCAACAGGTCTGGGCGGTCAAAGTCGAACTGCTCACTCAACTCCAGGCGGAGGGTGCGGCCAGACTCATCTCCCTTGCGCGCCAGGTCAAAGATTGTGGTGGGATGGCCGTGAAAATCTTTCCCCTCTGCGGTAGCGACAAGGAGGAGCGAGGCGCGCTCGGCGGCCTGCCCCATGGAGTGGATCAGTGAAGTTTTAAGCGTTGTCATGGAAAATTCTTCGAGCGCAGAAGCGCTCTGCATAGTATATTTCACCTGCGTTTGTCGCTGATCGAACCGGTATAGGCTGTCAGGGCAATCGCATGAGCGCAGGGTTCACAGCGCAGGGTTCACAGAGCAGTGGTGTCAAGGATGTTGAGACTCGTGCAGGAAGTGGGAAGCCGGTCTTCTGTTTCCCGGAGGTTGCCCCGGAG
>JAJZHE010000105.1 GCA_021804655.1 Acidobacteriota bacterium | reverse complement strand
CGGCCGGTTGGAAGCTGCGCGTAATAGAGCGGCTCCTGCCCCACAGCACGCGGAAAACTCACCGTCGCTTTCGCGCTCGGGTTCACATCGCCAAACAGAATATCCGCCACCGCATCGCCCCCCTCAATGCCAGGGAACCACGCCTGCACAATCGCCGGAATGTGTTCGGCTGCCCACGGAATCTCGCTCGGCCGCCCCGTGAACATCACCAGCACCACCGGCTTGCCCGTCGCCGCCACCGCTTCCAGCAACTTCTCCTGGTCGCCGGGCAGGCTCAGGTGCGCGCGGCTCGTGGCCTCGCCGGTCATCCCGATCGCGCTTTCCCCCAGCGCCAGCACTGCAACGTCCGCCTTTTTTGCAATCGCCACGGCTGCTTCGATCCCATTCGCATTGTCCCAGGCCGGGGTCGTCGGCTTGCCCAGAAACTTCCGCAGATCGGTTTCGTTCTCGCCCTTCAGAATGCTGACGCCCTTGGCATAGAGCAGCCGGTTGCCCAGCCGCTTGCTCAGCGCCTGCCGCAGCGTCACCGCATCCTTCGGATTGCCCAGCGCGCCCCACGAACCAAGCATGTCCTCCTGCGAATCCGCCAGCGGACCAATCAGCGCCACCGTCTTCATCGACTTGCTCAGCGGCAACACCTTGCCCACTCCCTCGACGCCCTCGTTCTTCAGCAGCACAATCGTCTCATCGGCGGCCTTGCGCGCCTCCGCGCGTTTTTCCGGCGTCGCCACATACGCCGGCGTCGGCGCAATGTACGGATGATCGAAGAGTCCCAGCGCGAACTTCACCCGCAGAATGCGCCGCGCGGCCTCGTCGATCACCGACTCCGGAATCACGCCCGCGCGCACCTGCGCCGCCAGCGTCGTCCCATACAGTCCGCCTTCCATATCCATATCCACGCCGGCCATGATCGCCTTGCGCGCCACTGTGCTCCCGTCCGCGCCAATCGAGTGGTTCAGCAGCTCGGAGACCGCGCCCCAGTCCGAAACCACAAAGCCGTCAAAGCCCCACTCGCGCCGCAGAATCTGCGTCAGCGTATACGGATTCGCACTCGCCGGAACTCCGTTGATCGAGTTGAACGAACTCATCACCGTCGCCGCGCCTGCCTCCACCGCCGCGTGATACGGCGGCAGATACACCTGCCGCAGCATCTGGTCCGACATATCCGTCGCGTTGTAGTCGCGCCCGGCAATCGCCGCGCCATACGCCGCAAAGTGCTTCACGCTCACCGCCACCGAATCCGGCTTGCTCAGGTCGCCCTGCTGATACCCTTCCACATACGCCCGCGCCAGCGCCGCACCCAGGTACGGGTCTTCCCCGGCGGACTCCACAATCCGCCCCCACCGCGGATCGCGCGCAATATCCACCATCGGCGAAAAAACCCACGGCACACCCTCCGCGCGCGACTCCACCGCCGCCGTATGCGCCACGCTTCGAATCAGCTCCGGATCCCACGAACTCGCCAGCGCAATCGGCACCGGAAACGTCGTATGCATCCCGTGAATCACATCCAGCCCAAACAGCAGCGGAATATGAAGCTGCGACTTCTCCATCGCAATGTGCTGCAACCGGTTCACTTCATCCGAGCCGTGGATATTCAGCAGCGAACCGACCGAGCCGTGCGCAATCAAATCTTCATAGCTCAGGTGCGAAGCATCCGGACCGGTCGCCGAGCCATAGGAGTACTGCACAAGCTGACCGATCTTGTCCTCCAGCGACATCTTCTTCATCAGCGCATCCACGCGATCGTTGATCGCGCGGCTGTCAAGCTGCGCATTGGAGGGTGCTGCCTGAGCACGCACACAGAAACAGAGAAGAAGAAGCGCGAAGCTGATCGGAAAAATGCGGCGGGAAGGAGTGTTTTTCATCGCGCTGCCATTGTACGCCCGCCCGGCTGCCGACGGCCAATGCTCGCAACCCGTGTCCGCGGGTCATGCAAAGCGATTGCTTACTTGGCGCGCGACACCGCTTCGACTCTTGCTTGCGGCTGCGTTTTCAGCTCCGTTTCCGGCTTGCCTTCGGGTTTCCCATCGGGCCATGCCAGCCGCTCTGCCGCCTGCCGTCCCAGCCGAATGCAGTCCGGAATTCCAATCCCGTCATACGCATTGCCCGCCACATGCAGGTTCGGCAGCGCATCGATCTGCTCGCGAATCCGGCCCACCCGCGCGGCATGTCCCACGCTGTACTGCGCCATCGAACGCGTCCAGCGGCGCACCTCCGTCAGCAGCGGCTCGCCGACAATGCCCAGAATCTGCCGCAGCTCTTCGCGCAGCCGCAGCGCAATCGCTTCATCGCTTTCGCCCAGCATCGCTTCCCCGCGCGCGCCTCCGGCAAAGCAGCGCAGAACCGCCTGGCCCGAAGCCGTGCGCCCTGGAAACTTCCGATGCACAAACGTGCAGGCCAGCATCGCACGGCGTTCCACCGCTGGCACCAGAAATCCAAAACCCGGCGGAAGCTCCGGCAGCTTCGCCTCGTCAAAGACAAAATTCACCGTAATCGACGAGCTGTAGCGAATCCCTGCCAGCTCATCGCTCAACGGACCATGCACATCCCGCACCAGCTCAGCCGCAGCCCAGGCCGGTGTGGCCAGAATGATTCCATCAAAGCGCTCCGTCGCGCGCTCGGCAAAGCGCAGACGCCACCCGCTTGCATCGTGCTCCATCGACTTCACCGCGCAGCTCACGTGAACGCACTCCGGATCCAGTTGCCCGATCAGCGCATCCACCAACTGCTGCAAACCGCCGCGCAAAGTCGTGAAAATCGTCCTCGGCGGCGTCGTGGCCCGTGCAGCCTGCGTCTGGACTGCCTGCGCTGCTCGCTGTCGCCTCCGCGCCGCCAGCATCCCTCGCGTCAGCGAGCCATATTCGGCCTCCAGACGAACCATCGCCGGCAAGACTGATTGCACGCTCAGTTGCTCGGCATCGCCGCCATAGATGCCCGACAGCAGCGGGTCCGCCAGCCGATCCACCGCTGCCTGACCATAGTGTCGCCGCACAAAACTTGCCACCGATTCATCCTGCGCCCCGCTGCGCCGACCGTGAAACCATTCCATCCCCATGCGCAGTTTGGTCAGCGGGCTGAACAGCCGCGTCAGCAGCGTCGGCATCAGGCGCGTCGGCACCAGGAACATCAGCCCATCCGGCAGCGCCACCAGCCGCCTGCCCACCACAATGAAGGTCTTGCGTTGCCGGTCGTCGGAGCCAACCAGAGACTCGCCCAGCCCCAACTCCCGGCAAAGCGCAATCGCCGCCGGCTTCTCCGTCAGGAACGAGTCCGGCCCATGCTCGATCACCGTCCCGCCCGTGCTGCGCGAAGAGATCACCCCGCCCAGCCGCGGGGATGACTCAAACAGCGCATACTCCACCGCAGCGCCCGCACGTCGGGCCAGCTCCAGCTCATAGGCTGCTGCCAGCCCCGCGACACCTCCGCCTACAATCGCAATCCGCATCCCGACCTCACACACCTCAGTGTATGCGGTTCCCATCAGCGAATCTGCACCAGCGCCTGCGCCGCCGCAATCTCCTCCACGCGTTGCAGCGCAACCACCTGCCGCGATCGGTCCTGCTTCCATGCGGAATTTTCATGCGCTGCATATCCGCGCGGCTGATAGGTGCAGCACGGCTCTTCCGCCAGCGCGTCGCCCGTCATCGCAAACGCCCGCGCGCGCGATCCGCCGCAAATCTGCCGATACTCGCACGCACCGCACTTGCCCCGCAGTTGATCCGTATCCCGCAACGCGCGAAAGATCGGCGCCTCGCGATAAATCTCCGCCAGAGGACGCTCCAGAATGCTGCCCGCGCGAATCGGCAGAAAACCACTCGGAAACACTTCGCCGCGGTGCGAAATGAAGACAAAACCGCGGCCATCGTTCACCCTCCGCGTCGCCCATCCCATATTCCGTACTGCCGTCGAAGCCGTCGGCGCACCGGCTTCATACTCCGCTGCGGCCGTTCCATGCCCAGCCTGCGTTCCGTGCCCGGCCTGCCGCTCCTGCAGATTGTGTTGCAGCAGATAGCGTCGATAGTGCATCGCCTCGGTCGTCTTGATCTGGAACGGCGCGCGCTTTGACAGCTCATACAGATGGCCGAAGATCCCCTCAAACTCCTCGCCCGTCAGCATGTCCGCCTGTTGTCCCCGTCCCACCGGAACCAGAAAGAAAAGATTCCACATCACCACCGAAAGCCGCTCCAGCAGCGCCGTCATCGGCTCCAGGTCATGCGCGTTGTGGCGGCTCAGCGTCGTATGCACCTGGATCGGAATGCCTGCCTCGCCTGCCCAGCCCACCGCTTCCACCGTCCGTTGCCATGCGCCCGGCAACCCGCGAAAGACATCGTGAATCGCGGGCGAAGAGCCATCCAGCGATATCCCCAGACGCACCAGTCCCGCATCGCGCAACCGGAAGATCGCCTCCCGCGTCAGCAGCGGAGTCGCGCTCGGCGTCAGCGCCACGCGCACCCCGCGCGAGGCTGCATGCGCCACCAGTTCATAGATGTCGCTCCGCTTCAGCGGATCGCCGCCCGTCAGCACAAAAACCGGCACGTGCATCGCCGCAATCTCGTCAATCAGCGCCTTGCCCTGCTCCGTCGTCAACTGCTCCGGATGTGCCTCCGGCTGCGCCGCTGCGCGGCAGTGTTTGCACGCCAGATCGCACGATTGCGTCACCTCCCAGATCGCCAGAAACGGCGTCTCGTCGTAATCCAGCCCTGCTCGCGCAGGCAAATCCACCATCGGTATCATGATTTGACCCTCCACTCCTTCAGAAGACGCTTCTTCGTCGCTGCTTGCTGTGACCGCCGTCACCTTGATTCCAGACATATTTCACCTGGATACATCTCACTCACAACCTTTCTGTGACGGAAATCACTGCATACAAACCAAAACAGGCGCATGATGAATACACGAAACAGAAAGCAATCGCTTCCCGTTCCGCTGAAGGAGGCTGCCATGACCGCTTCTGATCTCCATCCATCCATTGAAACCCGCTGGATCCGACCCTCCAGCATCCTCTTCGCATCTGCCTCCACGCCCGACGAGCACGCCTTTGCCTACGCGCTTGCCGCCGCCCAGGAGTACCATGCAAAACTCATCCTGCTCCACGTCTTCGACGTTCTGGCCACGGCCACCGAAGACGCCGTCGGCCTGCGCGCCGTTCACTTTGAAAGAGCGGAACGGATTGCCGCAGCCAAACTGGAGCCTCTGCGCGCACGCGCCTCCGCGCTTGGTGTTGCATGCGAGAGCGTTGTGCAAACCGGCATCGCCGCACAGCAAATTCTGGCCTACGCGCAAAAGCATCGCGTCGACCGCATCGTCGTCGGCACGCGCGCACCCGGACCCATGGGCAAGTTCTTCCTCGGCTCGGTCGCCGAGGAGGTTCTGCGCTCAGCATCTGTTCCCGTCGTCGCTCTTGGACCCAACACACTCGACCCCAAAGTGCACGGACACAAGCTGCGCAAAATCCTCTGCACCGCCTCTCATCTCGACTGCGAGCTGTTGCCCGTCATGCTTGCCGCCAAAATCGCCGAGCTGCACGACGCGCAACTCACCATCCTCCATCTCATCGCGCCAAGCGCAGAGTCGCCGCTTGATCCAGGCTGCTCCACGGCCACGCTGGAAGCCGAGTTAAATGTCCTGCTGCCACACAAGGTCCATCGCCACATCCTTGTCCGATCCCTCTCGGCACACGGCAACATCGCCGAAGAGATCCTCTTCCAGGCGCAGCAACGGCAAAGCGATCTCGTCGTCCTCGGAGCGCACCCGGCCTCCACGCTGGCCACGCTCACCCGTCAGGGCATGGTCAATCAGGTGCTCGCCCAGTCGCTCTGCCCGGTCATGACGCTCAAGCATGCCATCCCGCAGCGAGCAGCTTCCGTCTCCAACGTCGAGAACGTTGATTTCCTCTCGGAGTCCACCTGGCTGGCCGGCATCTTCTAGGGCATTTTCCGGAATACTGTGAACTTTCCGAAGTTCATGAGGGTGGATTTTTCTTGAGGAAAAATCCAATCCGCAGAATGGTTTTGGTCTACACCTTTCCGGAAAATGCTTTCGATGCGCACCTCAAGCGGTGTCACCGGCGACACCGCTTGCCCTTGCACAGCGCACCCGTGATCCCCCTGCCTTCGGTGATCGTGTAGATGCGATCCACCGCAGGCAGACGCACGTTCTCCGTCGCGCCCGATGGCCAGTGAATCTCCGCCGTGCCCGCGTCCTTTGCATCCCCCAGGCCAAAGTGCGCCCGCTGGTCGTTCGACGAGATGAAGCTGCCGCCGCTCATCACATCCTCGCGCTGCCGCATCCCATCCGCCGTCAGATACACCGTCGCGCCCACCGCATCTCGCGGACTCTTCGCTCCACCCACCAGCTTCAGCTCTACCCAGTGATGATGATCCGCATTCACATTGCGCAGCAGCACCGCCGGCCCATCCACTGGACTGATCACCACATCCATCTTCCCGTCGTTGAACAGATCCCCAAACGCTGCTCCACGCCCCGGCGTCACCACCGCCAGCCCCGTGCCTTTCACCGGCGGAATATATTCGAACTTCTGCCCTTGCAGGTTGCGATACAGCAGCGTCCGCTGCGCATAGCTCGTGCCCCAGTCATGCAGGTCCACCTGCGGATACACGTGCCCGTTCACCATGAAGATGTCCTTCCACCCATCGTTGTCATAGTCGAACAGTCCCGCGCCCCAGCCCAGAAACGGAATCGGCAGGCTCGCGATGCCCACCTCGTCGCTCACGTCCGTAAAGTTCAGATCGCCGTCGTTGCGATACAGCACCTTGTAATCGTCCGAAAAATCCGTCACCAGAATGTCCAGCAGTCCGTTGTTGCGATAGTCGCCCACAGCCAGACCCATCGACGCAATCTCGCGTCCATCCTTGTTCACCGCAAAACCGGAGATGTAGCTGTCGTCCTCAAATGTGCCGTCGCCCTTGTTGTGATACAGATAATTCGGCGTCGAGTCGTCGGCCACCAGCAGGTCCTGCCTGCCGTTGTTTTCCATATCCGCAAAGATCGCCGTAAACCCGTAGTAGCCGCCGGCGTCGCCCACCCCAGCCTTCGCGCTCACATCGGTAAACGTTCCGTCGCCGTTGTTGTGAAACAGATGGTCCGGCTCGCCCTTCAGCCCGCGTGGTCCGCACATCACCGCCATCCCCCGCAACTGGCAGAAAGCATCCGGCACCGTCGGGTCGCCAAACGTCGGCTGATGATGCGCGTCATAGTGCAGATACCCCGTCACAAAGACATCCAGCTTCCCATCTCCGTCGTAGTCACCCCACGTCACGCCGTCCGACCAGTTGCCCAGCGTGATCCCCGCCTTTTCCCCCACATCGGTAAACGTTCCGTTGTGATTGTTGTGGTACAGCCGATTCTTCCCATAGTTGGCCACAAAAATATCCGGCCAGCCATCGTTGTCATAGTCCGCAATCGCCACCCCAAAGCCCCAGCGATCGTTCGTCACCCCGGCCTTCGCCGCCACATCCGTAAACGTTCCGTCGTGATTGTTGTGAAACAGCGCCGCATGTGGCGGCGTCGTCTTGCCGTCCAGCGCATCATAGGTCGAACCGTTCACCATGTAGATGTCCAGCCACCCGTCGTTGTCATAGTCAATCAGCCCCACGCCCGATCCATCCGTCTCCAGAATGTAGTTCTTCTGGGGCGTACCCATCACATGCTTCCAGCTCGCCAGCCCTGACCGCTTCGAGATGTCCTCAAACACCACCGGGCCGGAGTCCACAAACCCGCCCGCCGTAATCGGCCGGTTCTCTGCATCGTGCACCGGCTTCGACGGCGCGCCCGATGCCGCGCCTCCACCCATCGCGCCCGGCTGCTGCGCCCATGTGCACGCCATTGTCAGGCAAACCGCGCCGAGGACCGCGACGCACGGCAAACTTCGCGCAAACCGGCGATACCCTCTCAATGTCGAACTCCTCCATGCAGCGACGTGCCCGGCAGCGGCGCGCCATGCCTCACCTGCGACGCGCAGGGCTTACCCCCGCACAGCGCCCCCGTAATCCCGCGCCCTTCGGTGATCGTGTAGATGCGATCCACCGCAGGCAGCCGCACCCACTGCTTCCTGCCCGATGGCCAGTGAATCTCCGCCGTGCCCGCGTCCTTTGCATCCCCCAGGCCAAAGTGTGCTCGCTGGTCGTTCGACGAGATGAAGCTGCCACCGCTCATCACATCCTCCCGCTGCCGCATCCCGTTCGCACGCAGATACACCGTCGCACCCACCGCATCTCGCGGACTCTTCGCTCCGCCCACCAGCTTCAGCTCCACCCAGTGATGATGATCCGCATTCACATTGCGCAGCAGCACCGCCGGGCCGTCAATCGGGTTAATCACCACATCCATCTTCCCGTCGTTGAACAGATCCCCAAACGCCGCTCCACGCCCCGGAATCACATCCGCCAGTCCCGTCCCTTCCACCGCCGGAGCCAGCGCAAACTTCCCGTTGTGCAGATTACGAAACAGAAGCGGTCGTTCCGCGTAGCTCGTGCCCCAGCCGCGCTCGCCCGCATCCGGATACACATGGCCGTTCACCATGAAGATGTCTTTCCACCCGTCGTTGTCATAGTCGATGAAGCCATCGCCCCAACCCAGAAAAGGCCGCGTCGGCAGCGCAATCCCCGCCGCATAACTCACATCCGTAAAGCTGGCATGGCCGTCGTTGTGATACAGCACCTTGTAGTCGTCGGAAAAATCCGTATCCAGAATATCCAGACGACCGTCATTGTCGTAGTCGCCCACCGCCAGACCCATCGACGCGACCTCGCGCCCATCCTTGTTCACCGCAAAGCCCGAAGAGTAGCTGTCATCCTCAAACGTGCCGTTCCCCTTGTTGATATAGAGATAGCTTGGCACCGAATCGTTCGCCACCAGCAAATCCGGCTTTCCATCGTCGTTCAAGTCCACAAAGATCGACGTAAAGCCGTAGTAGTGCGGCGCGTCGCTCACTCCCGCCTTCACGCTCACGTCGGTAAACGTTCCGTCGCCGTTGTTGTGAAACAGATGGTCCGGCTCGCCCTTCAGCCCGCGTGGTCCGCACATCCCCACCTCCCCGCGAAAGAGGCACTGCGCATACCCCACCTCCGCATTTCCGCTGTACGGCAGATGGTCGCGGTCAAAGTGGATGTAGCCCGAAATGAACAGATCCAGCCTGCCATCTCCGTCATAATCGCCCCACGTCGCCCCCGCCGACCAGTTGCCCAGTTGAATGCCCGCTTTCTCCGCAACATCCGTAAAGGTTCCGTCGTGATTGTTGTGGTAAAGCCGATTCTTGCCCCAGTTCGTCACTGCAATATCCGGCCAGCCATCGTTGTCAAAGTCGCCAATCGCCACCCCAAACCCCCAGCGATCGTTCGTCACCCCGGCCTGCGCCGCCACATCCGTAAACGTCCCGTCGTGATTGTTGTGAAACAGCGCCGCATGTGGCGGCGTAGCCTTGCCGTCCAACGCGTCAAAGGTCGAGCCGTTCACCATGTAAATGTCCAGCCACCCGTCGTTGTCATAGTCGATCAGCCCCACGCCCGATCCATCCGCATCCAGAATGAGCTGTTTGTCTGCATTGCCCATCCCATGCTTCCAACTCGCCAGCCCGGACTGCTTCGAGATATCCCGGAAGATCACCGGCCCGGAGGCAACAAAGCCGCCTGCCGTAATCGGCCTGTGCTGCGCGTCCAGAATCACCGGCGCAGCCTCGCCCGTCGAGTTGCCCGTCTGGCCGCCCATGCCGCTCGTCGGCTCCTGCCCAAACACACACACCTGCACCAGCAGCAGCCAAATCACCGGCATGCATCCACGCCGCCAGCGCTGCCTGCTCCTTTTGGCCATCCCCAACCCCTCCCCGTGCCAGTGAGTCTATCGCAGTCCCTCCCAGGCTCGTCACGCGTCGACCTGAAGCCCGCCCGAAGCCCACCATCCCGCGCCAAAGCCGTTTTCCCCTTGCATCGCTGGAAACAACTCGGTTACGGTGGAGAACACGCACGAAGCCTGCTTCTCAGAGGGAGCGCATCCATGTCCCAGACGCATCAACCACCCGCCGACGTCCTGCCCGCCGCACACCATCGCCTGCTTTCTCTCGACGTGCTGCGCGGCATCACCATCGCCTTCATGATCATGGTGAACAACAACGGCGACGGCCACTTCGCCTGGAGCTTCATGAAGCACGCCGACTGGAACGGCATGACCGCCACCGATCTTGTCTTTCCCACCTTTCTCTTCGTCGTCGGCGCTTCCATCGTCTTCGCCTTTGAGGCGCGGCTGGCCCGCGGCGCCACGCGCCAGCAGCTTGTCCTTCAGGTTCTGCGCCGCTCCGTCCTGCTCTTTCTGCTCGGCCTCGTCGTCAACGGATTTCCTCACTTTCCGCTCGCCACGCTGCGCATCTACGGCGTCCTCCAGCGCATCGCCATCTGCTATCTGCTGGTCGGCCTCTTTTATCTCTGGGATCGCCGTCCGCTCACCAAGCTGCTGGTCGCCCTC
>JAJZHE010000104.1 GCA_021804655.1 Acidobacteriota bacterium | reverse complement strand
GCGCCTGGATCGCCTCAGCTTTCTCGATCCCCAGCTTGCCGCCTCCATCGCCACCGAATCCGGCTCGCCCAGGATGGGCCGCAACTTCGAGAGTTCCGTGCCGGGGCTGTTCATGGTCGGCCTGGCCGCGGCCAACAGCTTCGGGCCGCTCTTTCGCTTTGCCTGCGGAGCGAAGTTTGCCGCGCGCAGGCTCAGCGCACATCTGGCATGAAACGCACCCTCGGCGCTCAGGCGGTGAAGGCGCCGATGCGGGACTCGCCTGCCGTCAGCGCATCGCAGGCGCGGTCCACCACCTCGTAGTCGGCGTCGTGCGCAGCGCGAAAGCTGCGAAATGCCTCTTCGCCAGTCCAGCGATCCACCGTCAGATAGCGGCCGGGAATGTAGGCGTCCTGCAGCAGCTCCGTGCCCAGATACTCCGCCGAACGCGCAAAAAGCGTGGACCACGTGCCGCCCGGAGCATACGCCGCTTCAAAGGCCGCAACCTTGTCCTCTGCAACATCGAATTGCCAGACGATGACGAACATGCTGGAGCTATTATCCCACTGCCGCTGCTCGGATTCCTGCCTTTGCTCTTGCATTTCATTCTGTTCTTTCCGCCATGAACCTGCCTCTCGCTTCGCCCTCCATCCTCACCCTCCATCCTCACCCTCCATCCTCACCCTCCATCCTCACCCTCCATCCCCGTCCTCCATCCCCGTCCTCCATCCCCGCCCGGCAGCGGCCACCGAAGGCCTCTCGACTCTGCCTGGCAGGCGAAGCCCGCGACGGCTGCACGCCATGCCGGGAACATTCCTGAACGCGAACGCGTATCGCTGTCCATGAAGCATCTTGCGCTTGCTCTCGTGTTTTTGGCTCTGTCCACAGCCGCCTGGGGCCAGACGGAGGGGAACTGCTCGCAAACGCTCAGCGCGCCGCTCAACTCCGGAGCGGAACTGACCATCGATTCGCGCTCCATGGGGCTGGAGATTGTGGCCACCGACGGACTCCAGATACGCATCTCCTGCAAGGCTGACGAGCCGGACACAGCCCGGCGCATTCACCTGAAGATGACCGGAAACACCAGCCAGATGCGGCTCGACATCACCGGCGACTCCATCCATTCCGGCAACCAGCAGGTGCGCATCGAGGTCCCGCGCCGCACCAGCCTCGTCGTGCGCATGCCTGCCGGGCAAATCGACATCGACAACGTCGAGGGCGACAAAGACTGCAACCTCAACGCCGGCCAGATCACCATCTCCGCGCACGCCTGGAACTATCGCGCCGTCGATGCCACGGTCGAAATCGGCCAGGTCAACGCCGCCGCATACAAAACCGACAAGAGCGGATTCTTCAACCACTTCCAGCGGAAAAACGCGGGTGGGGAATTCGCTTTGCGCGCCCACGTGATGACCGGCCAGATCGAACTGCTTGGTCCGAAGCAAAGGGCAAACGGCACAACCGAGAACTGAGCCGCACACGGCATTGACCGCGTGCGCGCAAGCTGCGAGGATGAGCGGCAGGCGCGGCAATGCGCCCGGAGATGGCCGCAATGTTTGAACCGCAGAGTTATGCCGGAGCGCTCGCGTGCATGGTCGTCACCATGCTCTGCTGGGGTTCCTGGGCCAACGCGCGCAAGCTCACGCCGGGCTTCCGTTTTCCGCTTTTTTACTGGGATTATGTCAGCGGCCTGCTGACCGCAACAGTCCTGCTGGGACTCACGCTGGGCAGCCTGGGCAGTCACGGACGTGCGCTGACCGCCGACCTGGCGCAGGCGGGCGCGGGCCAACTCGCGCTGGCCGCAGCCAGCGGCGCGGTCTTCAACGTGGCCAACCTGCTGCTGGTCGCGGCCATTGAAGTGGCCGGGCTGGCGGTGGCCTTTCCGGTGGGCATCGGTCTGGCGCTGGTGGTCGGCGCAGTTTCCAGTTATGGAATCGCTCCGGCGGGCAATGCAGCCTGGCTCTTCACCGGCGTAGGCCTGGTGGTGGCGGCGATTGTCTGCGACGCGGCAGCCTATGCAATGCGCGAGCGCGGCGGCGTGGAGCACACACAACCAGCGGCCAGGCAGGCCGCGCGAAAAACTGCAAAACAGACTCGAATTCCAGCCAGAACACGCGCCGGGCAGGCGAAGCGCGGCTTAGGTCTGAGCGTGACGGCTGGGCTGCTGATGGGCACGTTTTATCCGCTGGTGGCCCGCGCCATGCAGGGTGAGCATGCCGCCGGACCCTACAGCGCGGCGATCTTCTTTGCTATGGGTGCTGCGCTCTGCGCGCTGCCGGCCAACGGCATGCTGATGCGCTGGCCCATCGACGGCGGCAAGCCGACAACTATGCGCGCTTACGGAGACGCGCCGATGCGCTGGCACATCTGGGGCGCTGCCGGCGGTGCAATGTGGGCGGTGGGCGCAACGCTGAACTTTGTGGCCGCGGCGGCTGGGCGCGTCGGTCCGGCCGTTTCCTACGCAATGGGCCAGGGTGCGACGATGGTGACGGCAGCGTGGGGCGTCTTTGTGTGGCGAGAGTTTCGCGGTGCGCCGCCCGCTGCGCGCTGGCTGCTGGCCGCGATGTTTGTGCTCTTCGTCGCGGGACTCACGCTGGTGGCGCTGGCGCCGCTGCACTGAAATCGAGGAGGCGCAATGGCGCAGAAACCAATCGTCGTGGTGGGCAGCATCAACATGGACCTGGTGGTGCGTGCCGCGCATATTCCCGCAGCCGGTGAGACGATCCTGGGCAGCGGGTTTTCCATGCACCCCGGCGGCAAGGGAGCCAACCAGGCGGTCGCCGTCGCGCGTCTGGGCTGGCCTGTCGAGATGATCGGGATGCTGGGCCGCGTCGGCGAACATCCCGATGCCATGGGTGCCGAGCTGCGCACCGGCTTAGCCAACTCCGGCGTCGGCGTAGTCGGCGTCGGCACCGCAGATGCGCCCTCCGGCGTCGCGCTGATTACCGTCTCGGACAGCGGTGAAAACTCCATCGTCGTCGCACAGGGAGCCAACGCCTGCCTCACGCCGGAGTGGATCGAGCAGCAGTCCGCACAACTGCGCTGCGCGGCGATGGTGCTGGTCCAACTGGAGATTCCTCTGGAGACGGTCCTGCGCGTGGCCGAGATCTGCGCCGAGGCCGCCGTGCCGCTCATGCTCGATCCAGCCCCCGCGCGGGAGCTGCCCGACCGGCTCTATCCTCTGATTTCATGGATCACGCCCAACGAAACCGAAGCCGCATTTTATGCCGGGCACGGAATGCGCGATCCGACCATCAATGCGGCAGTCGTTGCGGCCAGTTTGCAGGGACGTGGAGCTGCTGCCGTCGCGGTCAAACTGGGCGCGCGCGGAGCCTTCCTCGCCGACGCCGAAGGCTACGCGGCCCACGTCGAGCCGTTCGCCGTCCACGCCGTCGATTCCACCGCTGCCGGCGACGCCTTCAATGCCGCCCTCGCCGTGGCGCTTGCCTCCGGCCACACCACCATGGAGGCGGCGCGATTCGCTTCCGCGGCGGCGGCCATCTCCGTCACACGCGCCGGGGCGCAGCGGTCGATGGCAACCATGAACGAGGTGATCGCGCGGATGAGCGCGTAAAATCACCCGCGCGCGCTCCCGGCTTTCGATCCCGGTTCGTTACACTGAAGCAGATGAAACACCTTCCGCATTCTCGCTGGTCCGTCTCCGGAGCGACACTCCTCGTCTTCACCTTCTGCCTGGCGCAGTCGATCGCCGTGGGCCAGGCGCAGTCTTCCGGAGTGCCGACGGCGAACTCAGCCTCTGCTGGCTCATCCTCTTCGTCGTCAGTCTCTCTTGCCTCAGCGGAATCGGCGAAATCGGCCATGCCGGAGCTGGAATTCGTCGGCTTGTCCGCGAGCGCGTCGCCGACTCCCGCTCCCGCGCAGCCCGCCTCCGGCACGGTCATCTGCGGCATCACCCATCTGGCCCGCTGCATCGAAGACCTGGGCCAGGACGATAAGGGCATCTTCACCAGTCCCGCGCGTCTTCGTCGGCGTGACCTGCGCTGGATCCTTCCCGTCGGCGCGGCCTTTGGTCTGGCGATGGCCTATGACGCGCAGGCGCAGCAGACGCTGGGCCTGCATCCAAATCTGCAAAGCAACATGAACACCTTCTCCGATTTCGGCTCGTTTTACGCCTCCGGCGCCGAGGGTGCGGGCTTCTACTTCGTCGGACTGGCTGCAAAAAACCCCAAGCTCGCCGAGACGGGACGACTCGGTGCCGAGGCAGTCATCGACTCCGGAACCGTGACACTGCTCATCAAGCTCGCGTCCAACCGGCATCGCCCGTTGCAGGGCAATGGCCAGGGACATTTCTGGGCCGAAGGCGCAAGCCACTGGCAATGGGATACTTCGTTTCCCTCTGACCACGCCACGGCCTCCATGTCCCTGGCGCGCGTCATCGCCGGTGAGTATCCGCGATGGTATGTGCAGACGGCCGCGTACGGATTTGCCGAGGGCATCAGCCTGGGGCGCGTCCTGGCCAAACAGCATTTTCCCTCCGATGTGATCCTGGGCCAGACCATTGGCTTTTTGACCGGAACCTATGTGCTGCATCATCGCGCGCTCTACGCCGGATACGGCCACAAGAATCTGGTCGCGCGCGTCGTCGATCAGGTGCAGCCGGAGTTCAATCCCGCCACGAAAGCAATGGGCCTGCGCATCGGCTTCGGGCAGTAAGCATCGGCCATCGGCAGCTCAGGGTCTGGCCGAGGTCTGGCCGGGGGGCAGGCTCGGTCCCATGCCGTCCACTTCAGTCGCCGCCTGCCACTCTCTCCACCGCCAGCACGGTGATGTCGTCATCCTGGCCAAAGTTCAATGCCGCAGCGGCAATCTGCTGCGCAGTCAGGCTGGCCAGCCGTGCGACGGCATCAAAGCCCAGCAGATTTCCCTTCGCATCCTGAGCCTCCACCACTCCGTCGGAGACCAGGACAAGTCGGTCGTCGGCTTGCAGCACCAGGCGGTGATTTTCATACTCGTCCAGCGGAGCAATGCCCAGCGGCAGCGCGCCTTGCAATTCGACCTCCTGCCCATTTCGATACGGTCCCGGATGTCCCGCGCTGGCCATCGTCGTCGCTCCATCTGCGGCAATGTGGCAGACCAGGCACGTGGCGAAGCGGCCAGAGTGATGCGCCAGCAGAATGGCATTCAAAGCGCAAAGAATCGAGGCAGGATCGGTTGTGATGGCGCACTGGGAGCGAGCCGCGCCCACCAGCATCGCCACCAGCATCGATGCCGGCAACCCCTTACCGGAGACATCCCCCAGCAGCAGCATCAATCCCCCGTCCTCCGTCGGCAGCGTCAGAAAGAAATCGCCGCCCACCATCTCCGCCGGCTGATAGACACACTCGATCCGCAAACCGGGCACCTGCGGCATCGACTCCGGCAGCAGCAGCCGCTGCACCTGGCGCGCAGCCTCCAGCGAAGCCACCATGCGCTCTTCCCTTCGTCGTGCGCGCGTAAACCGATCCGTCAGAAAGCCCATCATCGCCATCAGAAAAAGCGTCTGCGCCAGAATCGTGGGATGCATCCGAAAGCCCACCACCGAGATCGGATGCTCAAACGGCTCCGCTTCCTGGATCAGGTGAAACTGGTTCAGCGTAAGCGTGATGTCATCCAGCAGCGACAGCCCCGTCATCAGCACCACCGGCAGCAGCAGCAGCCGCGCCGTAATGTTTCCATGCACGCTTTCCCGCGCCAGCTTCCACAGAACCCACAGCATCGCCGGCAGCAGCATCATGATGCCCACCCAACCTGCGATCGGCGCTGGCACCACCTCCGTCCAGTACAGCGGAACCGTCAGGATGGAAAGCGCACCCAGCAGAATGATCGCCTGGCGCAGCCGGGAAAGCGGCTTGCCCAGCACCCGGCTGATGAACAGCAGCAGCGAGAGCTGATAGGCGATCTGCAACGCCGAGTTGATCAGATCCCAAAGCGGCAACGCCTCCAGATAAATCACAAAAACGATCGTCAACAGCGCATCCAGGCCCAGCACAATGGGCATCAGCGCAAACCACAGATATTCCGTATCCTCACGCCGAAACCAGAACAGACCCAGCGAAAAAATCGCAATCACCTCCGCCAGCAGCGCAAAGGCAAAGTTGTCCGTGTAGTAATTCAACTCCTGCGTGTGCCTGCGCACCAGCATCGAACGCAGCGGCGCAGCAGCGCCCACCACTCCGCCTCCATGCGCCGGACCCGCAAAGTAATACTGCGCAATCGAGGCCTGCGCCCACACCCGCAGAGCGATCTGATACGTGTGGCTTTCGGCCTGGCCCTCTTGCCAACCGCTGCCCGCATCCACCTCGGGCAGCAGATACATCGCATTGTTGACCACCGCCACGCGCAGCAGCGGAATCGGCGTCTGCCGATAACTGCCTGCCGCGCCAATCTGCACCCCGTCGGCAAAAATCTCATAACCCATCGCAATGGGAGGCAACAGAATCGCCCATCGTCGCCGTTCGTTCGGCACCGTCACCTTGAACCGATACCAGCCATAGCCCGTCCAACGATCCAATCCCTGGCTGCTCCACGGCGCATCGCTGCGCAAAAGGCTCCAGTCGGAATCATTGAACGACGGCTCCGCCCATCGATACCCGCCGCCGGACGCACCGCCCACACTCTCAACCGGACTGTCTCCTGCATGAAAGCGCCACAGACCATCCAGAGAAGTCAGCGGAACCCCATCGCTCTGTCGGCTGAAGCTCGCCGCCTCCGTCCCGCCCTGCGCCGACAAACCCGCCGCCAGACACAGCAGCAGCCCAATCGTTGAAATTCTTCGCATAGGCATACGGAGTATCCTGCTAGCATTGCACTTCGAGGGGAACTGGCATGATCCTAACGCACAAAGATGAATTTGTCGTCAGGAATCGCCCGCGCCTGCACCACCGCGGACGCCCATCATCGCAGCACTTCTCCTTGCCTGTCCTCGGACTCCTCTGCCTGCTGCTTACATCCGCTTTTTCGCAAAGCGCTCAGGCGCAATCGCCCGCGCAATCACCCGCGTCGCATATATCGCAATCTCGACCCCAGCTCGTCTGGGTCGATACCGACATCGGCGACGATCTCGACGACGCCTTCGCCATCGCGCTCCTGCTGCGCAGCCCACAGATGCAAATTGTCGGCATCTCCACCACATTCGGCGACACCGAGCTGCGCGCACGCCTGCTGGATCGCTTCCTCGCCTCGTCTCACATAAGCGATCTCCCGGTCTTCGCCGGCGCTCCCACCACGACCACCAATCTCTTCACCCAGCGCGACTACGCCGAACACTCACCCCCGCGCGTCCATCCCGATGCCGTGACCGCTCTCCTGGCCGCGGTCCATGCGTACGGCAACCAGCTCACACTCCTCGCCATCGGACCGCTCTTCAATGTCGCCTCGGCCATCGAGCGCGATCCGGTGACGATGCATCAACTGCGACGTATCGTGCTCATGGGCGGCTCCATCCGCCAGGGTTATCGCACCGCGCATGGACAACGCACACCCCCCGCCGCGGAGTGGAATATCGCGCAGGATCCGCCCGGTGCCGCAACCGTCTTCAGCTCCGGCATTCCACTCGCCGTCTTCCCGCTGGATTCCACTCAGATCGCGCTCCGGAAAACGGACCGCGAAGCGATCTTTGCCGCGCACACCCCGCTTACCCATCAGCTCCACGCGCTCTATGCCGAGTGGCAGCCGCACTCCTGGAACCACTCCGCCTCGCCGGTCCTCTTCGACGCCGTCGCCGCCTCAGCCATCGTCGAGCCGCAGCTCTGCCCCACCCAGCCCATGCACATCACCATCACCGCGGACGGCATGACCCGCTCTGCGCCCGGCGCAGCCAATGCGCGCGTCTGTCTGCGCGCAAACCACGACGGATTTCTTCAGCTCCTCAGCAGCCGCCTGGCTCCTGCAAAAGCACGCACGCCTTGATCCCCCCAACAATCCCCCGAAGAAGCTCCCCAAATCCCTGCTCTGTTCCCGCTGAATCCCCACTCTGTCCCTTCACGCCGCCCGGCAAATCGCCAGCAAGGCTCAAACTCGCGCCCGCCCGCAGCCGGATTCATCCTGAAACTGCGTCGCCAGCTTTGACAGTATCCAGGCAAGTTGTTAGCCTGAAATAGATGCGCCTCCGCGCATGCCTGCCTTTTTCTGCGTCCCCGTCGTCTAGCCCGGCCCAGGACACCGCCCTTTCACGGCGATAACACGGGTTCAAATCCCGTCGGGGACGCCAATTAAATCAATAATTTAAGCCTCTCCATCTTTCCGCCAATTTTCGCCGGGGCCGTCTCGGGGCCGATAGAATTCGCCCCGCAGAGCGCGTCTGACCGCGAAAATAATTTTGCGCGGATCATCTTCCGGGGCGGGATTCCGCCGCTCGTAGACTCAGGCGGACGCAGAACCGAGTCCTACCGCGCCGAAGCGGGCGGTCTGAGGCATCGTCTGACCGTGTAAGAGCTAGAGGAGTTCCCCTGCAATCCCAGTACCGGCGATTGGCTCAGTAGCGGACTTCACGATTTCCAGCCATTCATCGAATTGAGCCTCTGTGGCATTGTTCTTGCCCAGATTGCAGGCGAGGTGTGCCAGTTGGAAATTCTGAGGGCCATAATCGCCAATCGCGCTATCGATTCTGTCCGGCGACGGCTGAAGTAATTTGTTCGCTGGCTTCAGCTGCATGAGTCCGCCGCAGAGCGAACATGTCAGCGGCTTCACCTTCAGCAGTCTGGCCACCTGAAGCAGAAAATTGAGAGGGGCCTCCCGGTCAGGTCTCTTTCCTTGGAAGATCGATCCGGATGCCGTCACTCTCGAATTCACGAGCGCCGCGATTCTGACCGCTTCCTCGTTCAAGATTTTGTCTTTCAGAAGCTCATCGAGATCCAAGGTCCCATCGGTTGTAGAGACGTTCTTCAATTCCAGCGGTGATATTGGAACTTCCAGAAGAGCATCCCGGTCTGTTCCTTCAATCTCTAAAATGTTTCCCCTATACGGATACTGCCCTATGTGCGAGTACGCTTCAGGAATCACCTCTTTCGACAAGGGCGGAGGGCTGAATGACCAGCCCTGCAAGACTTTGAACGCATACGGCCATTTGCCGGGATAGTGCTCGTTTGCCCATTCCCAGCTCTCCTTTGGAATTACTTTTTCTGTGTCATAGGTCGTTGTCTTGTCGATCCGAATGACGGACAAGAGCCGTCCACGATGTTCTTCTTCCTCGGTCTCCGCTCCGCTCGTCCCGGTAACGATGATGAAATCCGAGGCAGAGCGATATTGCCGTTGGATTTTCGATTTCAGGGATAGCGGCGAAAATGCGACCACAGGCCAGAAGTCCGACAAGGGGCCATATTCGGATTTCAGAAAGAACTTGCTATCAGGCTGCGCGATGTCACGAATGAGTAGCTTCGCTTCCTTCCTTGACGCTCCGCTTTGCACTGTCCCCTGTGCCGTGCCCGTTGAACCGGCTGGACCGTTTGAGCCTCCATTCATCACAGATGCCCAATCGAATGCTTTGGCCTTTGCAACTTCTCCCAACCACCACGGAATGTCTATGAGTTCATCCTTACCGTAGTAGCCAAAGAACCCTCTTTCCGGGACGTTTCCATCTTCTTTGGTGATCAACCCCGTAATTGCAGGGAAGCCGCGTTCGTTAGCCCATTCAACAAGGGTTCCCATCCCTTGCGCGTTGAGGCTGATTCCGTATGTCGGCCCGATTTGATGAAGGCCCAATCGCACATGAACATCTTTGTAGCTGGTAAATGTACGCGGATCGTTCGGGTCCACGCTTGGGAGGAGTGAAACGAGCAGTTTGAGAACTGCCAGACCTTCGCTATCGAGTTCCTTGGGCATGCCCTCTCCTCTCACTCAATGAGGCTGCCAACCCGCCGGGGCCGTAGGAATCAGTGCGAGTACAGATCCAGCATACTGCCGGTGCCGAGATGCGACTTCATGCACAAAGAGCCAATTCAGAATTCAAGTGACAGAGTTTGTACTTCTTCCCTGAACCGCACCAGCATTCCCGGCTAGGTCTAATTGTGGCCAAATGGAGTTGTGCCCCTGCTGGGGCGCTCTTTCCCGGCCAATAACCGCGCCATACTCTTTCGGGATACTGTTTGGGATGCTTCAGAAATGGCAACGACTCTCGCGGCTGTAACTGTGGCTCAATATCAAGAATCGGCTCTCCCGGCTGCGGCTGATAGAGAATATGGCCAGCAAAATCTTCGAGCCGTCGAGTTCTCTCCCAGACCAGATGACGGGCCAAATAGCCAGAAACCTGATCGACGTATTGAACGATGCGCGGCACGTTGCGGGCATACGTGAAATCCGCTGCCGAATAGACGCAAAGTCCGTGCAGCGTTCTTCCTGCGTACTGCAAGGGAATGTCAAATCGCAAATGCGGGTGCCCAGGGAACCTGTGCCAACTAATCTCAGGACGCAGACTGAAAGCAACCGCGTGCATCGGCACCGGGCGCTCCAAGATCAACACTTCAAATCGTTGCGCCATTGAGATCAGAAACGGCTTCGCCCAATGCGCGGCAGTTTGATT
>JAJZHE010000245.1 GCA_021804655.1 Acidobacteriota bacterium | reverse complement strand
GTGCGCTTGTGCTGGCCGGCTGCAGCAGTATCGGCGCCCTTGAACGAATCTTTGGATGCGTCTTCCATCATGCGTGTATCGTACATGGCCGCAGTAACGCATTTACACATCCGCTCAGACAAAATCCGAGAGCCACCCACAGTGCGACCGCATCGCCCGGACAGCGCCTGCCGCTAAAGCTTCTCTTCGAGAGACGACCAGGTACGCTGCATGAGCAGATGCGTGGCCGCCAGCGGCTCCACGGCGGGAGCGAACAAATATCCCTGCACCATGTCGCAGCCAACGACCCGCAGAGCCTCCACCTGCGCCGCCTGTTCCACGCCCTGCGCAAAGACCGTCAGTCCCAGGGAGTGTCCCAGTTCCGTGATGGAGCGCAACGCGGCCAGGTGTTTGCCATTCAGTCCGACAGAAGCCACCAGTTCGCGATCCAGCTTGATAATATCGATCGGAAACTGCAATAGCTGGCTGAGCGGCGCAAGCTGCGATCCGAAATTATCCACCGCAATCCTCACGCCGCGCTCCGCCAGCCGATCCACAATGCGCAGTGCGGATTCCGCGTCCTCGCTCAACGCTCCTTCGGAGATTTCCAGGATCACCCTTCGCGGATCCACCAGAGACGGCTCCAGCACCGAGGAAATCAACCCGATCAACTCAGGATGATAAAACTGCCGCGCTGAAAGATTGATGCTCAGCGAAAAATCCTCTTCCGGTCGTTCCTGCTTCCACGCATGCAACTGCTCGCAGCCTGCCTTCATCGTCTCGCGATTCAAAAGCATCGCAAAGCCAGAGTTATCGGCCATGTGCAGCATCTCGCGCAACGACTCATACGTCCCGTTCTGCCGCCTCCAGCGCAGCAGCGATTCAAACCCCTGCAACGTTCCGGATCGCAGATGATAGTACGGCTGATACCAGACAGCGTAGTCATGACGGTCCAGCAACCCGCGCATCTCCGTCTCGCGCTCATTGCGCAGGATCAGATGAACCTGCATCTGAGAGTCGAAAATCTCGCAGCGCAGACCACCTTGCTGCTTGGCCCGATACATCGCATAATCGGCATCACGCAGCAGATGCTCCGGCAGCTGATGATCGTCTCCGCACATCGCCACACCGATGCTGGCTCCAACGGAAATCGTCTTGCCTTCCAGCACAAAAACTCGCTCAAACTCCGCCAGAATCCGCCCTGCAATCACGCGCAGGTCTTCGATCGACGTGAGATTGTCCAGCAGCAGCGCGAACTCATCGCCACTCAACCGCGCCGCCGTATCATGCGGACGCAACGCGGTGCGAAGTCGCGCTGCCACCTCCACCAGCAGCGCGTCGCCTGCCGCATGACCATTCAGATCGTTGATCTCCTTGAACCGATCCAGGTCCACAAACATCACCGCGCAATTCATCTCTCTGCGACGCGCGCGGCGCGCCATCGCCAGCTTCAGCCGATCCAGGAACAACGCTCGATTCGGCAGACCGGTCAGCACATCATGCAAGGCAAAATGTTGCAACCGCGCCTCACTCTGACGACGACCGCGAATATCCCGATAGCTGGCGATGAATCCTGGGTTCGCACTATCCTGCTGAAAAAGGGCCAGCGCAATCGACACATCCACGGGGTTGCCCTCGCGATCCGTCCGCACTGTATCAATCGCCACGCGCCCACGATGACGCGCAAGTTCGAGCATCGTCGCCGCCTCTTCCCTGCGCCCATCCGGCACCAGCAGATCACTCAGCGGGCATCCCAGCACCTGCTCGGATGAGTAGCCGAACAACTCGGTAAACTCCGGGTTGATAAAAATCACCTCTTCGCCACGCGTTACCGCCACCGCCTCTGGCAGCGCACGCACCAGGCTGCGCAAAAGATCACACGACCCCTCTGGATTTCCGGCTAACGGAGCAACAGAATCTGGCTGGCTATCACTCATCGGAATCTTCATCGTCTTGCACGCTTCGCGATGCTGAGATTCTCAGGACTGAACTTTGTCTATACCAAGTCCAATCCGCGCGGAAGAACCCCGCCGCTGTGCGCTCACTCCCCTGTCCATCAGTGTTAGCACAACGAGGGCCTGGGTTGAAGAGATTTTTCAGAAGAAACTCAGGACGGTGCTGACCAACCTCGCCAGGACAACTCTCCATCCCGTCCTGGCTTCGCTCAGCCCAGCGCAACCATCGCCATCTGTCCATCCCGGCGACGATGCAGCACAAATTGCGTCCCCTCGTGGCTGCGAAAGATCAGCAGATCCCGATCATCGCTTTCCGCTCGTTTCACGGCCTGCTCCACGGTCACCGGATCGATCAGAATCGCGTCTGCCGCGCTGATCAGATGCGGCTCCGTCACGCTCCGTCGCCCGGCTGGAATCACCGCCAGTTTTTTCGCCTTTCGCGCTGCCGCCGATTTTTCCGGCGCTTCGGCGCTCACGCTTTCCGATCTCTTCTTCTCCGTTGTTTTAACCACCACACCCACGCGCGCCTCGGCCGTCAGCGAAGCCGTCGGTTTCCTCTTGCGGCTGCGCAGCCGGTCG
>JAJZHE010000244.1 GCA_021804655.1 Acidobacteriota bacterium | reverse complement strand
ATCGCTGCGCCCGATGCGACTATACACTCCTTCGGAGTCAAGACCGATCGCTGGCTTCTGCGCAAGGCCGCCTTCCGTCAGGACGGAATGCCCCATACGTTGTTGCTGCTCTCCGACGTCAGTCTGCCCCTGCGCGAAGAGGAGCAGGCCGCGTGGAAGCGTCTCATCCGCGTGCTCGGCCACGAGCTTTCAAACTCGCTTGCCCCCATCAAGTCCATCGCCGGCAGCCTGCTCGCGCGCATGAACCAGATGCACGGCGACGAGACGACGCTGCTTGATTTCCACCGCGGGCTGGGTGTAGTGGAGAGTCGCGCCGACGCGCTTCATCGCTTTGTGCAGTCCTATCGCGTACTGGCTCAACTGCCACCGCCGCAGCTCCGACCAATTCAGTTTAAGCCGCTGATTGAGCGGGTGATCCTGCTCGATCAGCGCGTTGCCGTGCTGCTTGCTCCTCGCTTGGACGAAACCCTCGATGCGACTCTGATGGCGGACCCGGATCAGTTGGAGCAGATGTTCATCAACCTGCTCGCCAACGCCGCCGACGCGTCCCTCGCCAACGACGCATGGTCTGTCCACATCGACTGGAAACTCAAGGAATCAAACCTCATCGTCAACATTGAAGACCGCGGCCTGGGCATTGCGAATCCGGAAAATCTTTTTGTTCCGTTCTACACCACCAAACCTTCGGGGAGTGGCGTCGGTCTTGCGCTCGCGCAACAGATTGCCCGCACCCACGGTGGCGAAATTCACCTCGTCAATCGCGAAAACGGCCAAGGAGCGCGCGCGGTCGTGCACTTGCCCACCCTCGCGTTCTCTGAAGCTCCCGATCACAAGAGCAATCCCTCTGTAGCCTCATAATCCCAGCTGACAGAAGTCGCTCATTCACTCGGCAGCAGATGACCGGTCAAGATTCGGCTCGCGATGATGGAGTATATCTATATTTATGTCAGCAATCTGGCGCGGAATCATTGCATCGATGACCATCGAAGAGGCCACCGATGGCGACATCTTTCTGGCTTACCTTGAGCACATCCTGTGTCCAGCACTCAAGCCCGGCGACGTAGTCGTGATGGATAACTCGAGTTCACACAAGATCAAGGGCGTGCGGCTATTGATCGAGAAGGCAGGGCTGAAGTACTCAATCTGCCGCCCTACTCCCCTGACCTGAACCCAATCAAAAAAGCATGGTCCAAGCTCGAACAAATTCTTCGCTCGGCCAGCGATTATGAGACTTTGGATAGTCCAGTAAACGTCCATCTCGTCATTCAATCCCTTGGACTCATCCCATACAAACGCTTCTTTGGGTTTGTCTGTGGGCTTGTCAACGGGCGCATCGAAAAGTGGGAGCGTGGCCTGGACCGCTGGTAGTGCTGCTTTCCAGATGTGCGCGAATAGCCCTCAAACGTAAGCTGCGGATTTCCACAGAGCCTCAGCCCCACGGGTAACAGAGATACTCGTAGCCTCTACGCATAGATCGAATAAAAATTCAAAATTTTCCGAGGGCCAGCCGAATGTATTTCAACTACCGCAAGACCGACCGGATCATTCGGCTGCCGGAAGTCACCCACTTGACTGGAGAGGGCCGCAGTACGATTTACGCCAAAATGACCGTCGGGCGCTTCCCCCGTCAGCGCAAACTCGGAGGTGGCCGCTCTGTGGGGTGGTCTCTATGTGAAATTCTTCAGCACATTCGGATTACCCTGGCAGGCAGCGAGTATATCGCCCGTGCGATGCGGGCGCGGTGTGGATGCGGCTGGAAGAGCGTCGCGTTGGTGCAGATTCTGAGATGAAAGATAAAGCGGAGGCACGGGCGTAACGCGCCGCGGGGATGGGTTTGCCCGTAAAATAAAGGTATGGGAATTTCGCGAGAGCAGGCACTGGAGTATTTTCGGTCCGACGATCTGATCGGAGTGGGGATGGAGGCCGATGCGGTGCGGCGCAGGCTGCATCCGGAGAATGTGGTGAGCTACATCATCGACCGGAATATCAACTACACGAACTTCTGCACGGAGTACTGCACGTTCTGCGCGTTTTATCGACCGCTGAAGGGAGCGCGTTCGGAGGAGGGTTACATCCTGGACTTCGAGACGATCTATGAAAAGATTGCCGAAACCGAGGCGATGGGCGGAACGGGCGTACTGATGCAGGGCGGGATTCATCCGGAACTGAAGATTGAGTGGTTCGAGCGACTGTTTCGCGGGATCAAGGAGCGGTTTCCGCGCATCTGGCTGCACTGCCTGTCGGCGTCGGAGATTCTGGCGATTGCCGAGTACTCCGAGCTGAGCCTGAGGGAGACGATTGCGCGGCTGCGCGAAGCCGGGCTGGACTCGATTCCCGGCGGCGGGGCGGAGATTCTGGACGACGAGGTGCGGCACCGGATTGCACGGCTGAAGTGTCGGACGGAAGACTGGGTGAGCGTACACCGGACGGCGCATGAGCTGGGGATGCGCACGACGGCGACGATGATGTTTGGCGTGGGCGAGACGATGGAGCAGCGCGTGAACCACTTCGAGGTGGTGAGGCGATTGCAGGAAGAGACGGGCGGATTTAC
>JAJZHE010000103.1 GCA_021804655.1 Acidobacteriota bacterium | reverse complement strand
CCAGCGTACGGACAGGCAGTGCTTCCTCGAACGCAGCCACGGCCTCGCGGTACGCGGCAGCACACTCATCCTATCGGAGCGTAAAGACATCTGACAATGCGCCACGCCGCCGCAACTTCAGTTCCTGTCCGCAAAGGTGAGCATCGCCGCGGCAAACTCCTCCGGCCGCTCCACGCAGCCCAGATGCGCCACCGGAAGCTCCATGTACTCCGCTCCGGAAATCTGCACGGCCAGCGCCTGGCAGTCTGCGGGCGTGGAAACCGGATCGCTGACGCCGGCCATCACCAGCGTGCGTGCGCGAATCCCACTCGCGGAACTCCGAAAGTCTGCATCGCGCACCGCCGCGCAACAAGCAACGTAACCATCCGAGTTGCAATGCTCCAGCAGTCCGCGAATCGACGCCACCTGTTGTGGATGCGTGGCGCGAAAATCGGCTGTAAACCAGCGCTCCAGCGTGCCGACAATCACCGGAGCCAGCCCTTGCTCGCGCACCAGATCGATGCGCGCATTCCATGCCACGGCCTCGCCAAACTTCATCGCCGTATTGGCCAGGAACAGGTGCTCGATCTTTTCCGGGGCATGGATGCCGAGCCACTGCCCGATCAGCCCGCCCAGCGAGACACCGCAAAACGAAAATGCGCTCAGATCGAGCCGCTCGGCCAGTTGCAAAACGTCCCGGCCCAGCGCTTCAACGCTCAGCGGGCCGTCCGGCTGTGCCGACTCGCCATGCCCGCGCAGATCATAGCGCAGGATGCGCCACCGTTGCCGCAGCGCAGGCAGCAGCGCATCCCACATGGCACGCGTGACGCCCAGCGAATGCGCCAGCACCAGCGCGGGCTTCCCTTCATCTTCGTCCAG
Organism: Acidobacteriota bacterium; assembly: GCA_021804655.1. Lineage (GTDB taxonomy): Bacteria > Acidobacteriota > Terriglobia > Terriglobales > Acidobacteriaceae > Acidicapsa. The sequence goes on along the minus strand of JAJZHE010000103.1, from coordinate 9,929 downwards.
CTCGCAGGCCAGCGTTGTGCTGAGCGGATTCACGCGCTATATCTCCGATTCAGCCCTTGAAGCCGACGCGATTGTGGCTACCGTCGCAGTAGGGTTTATTGGCCGAAGCGCCGCAGCGGCAGACCGCCGTCGTCGTGTTGTTGGCGATCGTCTGCTTCTGCGCGTTCTGCACGGTCAGCGGCCCGGCAGCAATGAGCGGACCGTCGGGAATCATGGTCACATGCAGCGGACCGGCTGGCGCGGGTGCTTCGATTGTGGGCGCTGGCTGCGCTTCGCCGGCATCGACAAATCCTGAAGTGCGGTGCGTTCCATCGCAGAAGGGCTTCTTCGCCGAAGCGCCGCAGCGACAGAAAGATGCTTTGGGCTGGCTCAGCTTTTGCCCGTCCAGAGTCTCAATATGCAGCTCTCCGGTGGTGATAAACGGCCCATTGGGCGCGGTGAATCCAACATTTGAAGCTACTTCGTGCGTTTCGCTCATGGAAATCCTCCACGCCCAGTGTAGCGCGACGACCCGCAAAAAGAAGCGGCGACGAAAGGTTCGCCGCCGTCTGGAAGATCAACCAACGAAATTTAGATTACCGCGCACCGCATGCGCCGTCTTCGCCACTCAGGAGGATGGTTTTCTGCATCCTTTGGATGAGAAAAACGCATTGCCTGGGGCGACCGATCGGATTCCAGTTGCTTCCCGCCGGGAGCGCATGATCGACTGCTGATGATGCACATGAGCCGCGCAACGCGCAGTAAGATTTTCCGAGCCGCCGGATGGCTCTGCGTGCTTGCGCTTTGCCGTGCCACATTTGCCTTGCAGCCCACCACGCCGCTGGCCACTCTGGGCTGGCAAAACTGGACCATCGAAAACGGACTGCCGCAGAACACGATCACCGACCTCGAACAATCGAGCGAAGGCTATCTGTGGATTGGCACGGAGCTTGGCCTGGCGCGCTTTGACGGCAACAGCTTCTTTCTGTTGAACCAGGCCACCACGGCGCAGTTTCCCGATGCGGAGATTCACGCGCTGCTTTCGCTGTCGCCGCAGGAAGCCAACCCCGCGCTGCGCGGCCTGTGGATCGGCACCAGCGACGGACTGGTGCTTTGGCGCGATGGCCGCGCTGTCCGACTGGGCACGCAGCAGGGGCTGCCCAGCGCGCAGATTCGCGGCCTGGCGGCAACCGCAGACGGAACACTGTGGGTGCGGACCGAGAGCGGTCTGGCCAGCAGCCGCGATGGACAGAGCTTTCAGCGCTCGTCGCTTCCCGGCTCCGAGGACGGCATCACATCCATGCTCGCGCGCAAGGATGGCGGCGAGGCCGCGCTATGGGTGACCACGACCAAGGCGCTGTGGCGCTGGCAGGGCGGAGCGTGGCAACGCATGCTCATGGCAGATGCGCCGCCGATTCTCGCCACGCTCCATCGCAATGCGTCGCACGTCTCGGATCCAAACTCTGCCGCAACCATCTTTGTCGCCACGGCGAACTCTCTGCGCAGCATCGAGGGTAATCAGATGACCGTCGTCGCATCCGCTGCGCAGTTGCCCGGCGAGGGCACGGAGCGCATGACCGTGATGGCCGACGGCACCATCGCCCTTGCCGGCTCAGACCAACTCGTGCTGCTCCGCAGCGGTGGTGCGCGGTCGCCTGGCACTCGGCTCATCGCCCGCTTCCAGTGCGGCGAAAATCTTCCGGGCACACGCATCGAAACCATCTTTGCGGATCGGGAAGGCGCGCTCTGGATCGGAACCAACCACGGCCTGGCGCGCTGGTTCCACGGGAAAATGAACCAGATGCCCGCGCAGAACTCGATAGCGCGTGAGGCCATTCGCACGATTCTGGAGGATCGCGAAGGCTCCATCTGGCTGGGCACAGAGACGGGCGGAGTTTACATTCTGCGCGACACGCGTTTTCACTTTCTGGACGAGAGCGACGGGCTGAGCGCAGCCGACACCACGGCCATTGTGGAAGCCGCCGATCGCACGCTCTGGGTAGGCACGCGCGAAGCCGGGCTGAATCAAATTCCGGAGACCGCCGTGGAGACGCAATCGCTGCCGACACGCAACCACCTGCTGACCACCGCCAACGGCCTGCCGAGCAACGTGATTCTGGCGCTGGCCGCGGCGCGCGATGGCTCCATCTGGGTGGGCACGCCGGACGGTCTGAGTCATCTGCATGGCCACACGCTCACCACCATCACGGCTGCGGATAATCTGCCGGATGACTTTATCCGCTCTCTTTACGTCAGCCAGAATCAGGTGGTCTGGATCGGCACGCGGCATGGTCTTTCCTGCCTCGATCCTACGCAGGCCAACAATCCGGTGCAGACGTGGATCACGGTGAATGGCCTGGGCAGCGACCTGATCGGAGCGATGACGGAGACCTCCGGCGGAACGCTTTGGGTCGCCACGCTGCATGGCCTGGCGCGGATGCGCACAGCGCCGTCGGGATGCAACATCGAGGGCGCGATTCACAACAACACCGCCGCCGACGGACTCTCCGGAGACGTGATTACCGCGTTGGCCAGCGATCATGGACGGCTATGGATCGGCACGCAGGGCCACGGACTCAGCCTGTGGAACGGCAAGCGATTTTTCGCCGCCTCCGACGAGCTTGCGCATCAGCTTCCCGCCACCATTCACGGACTGACGGTGGATGAGACCGGCTCGCTGTGGATCACCGCCGAGGATGGAATTTATCGACTTCCTGCGGCTGCGCTCGCCGCAAAGATGGCGACACCAGATGCATCGCCGCTGACCATCGACCACTTCACCACCAGCGATGGCCTGCGCAGCCGCCAGACCAGCAGCGACAGCCATCCAACGATCCTCCGCAGCAAAGATGGTCGCATCTGGTTCACGACGCCGCGCGGCCTGGTCGATCTGGATCCGAACCACTTCGGACCGTTGCCGTCGCCACCGCCTGTTGTGGTGGAGCGCTTCGCCGTGGACGATCAGCCGCAGCCGATCCGCGCCACTCGTCCGGATGTGATGACAGCCGGTCCTCTGCGCTTTGAATTCGACTATGCCGGGCTGAGCTTTGCCATGCCGCAGCGCGTGCAGTACGAGTACAAGCTGGAGGGATTTGACCGCGAGTGGACCCGTGCAGGAACGCGGCGCACGGCGTATTACACGAACATTCCGCAGGGCCACTATCGCTTCCGCGTGCGCGCCTTTCTGGGCGAGCCGGGCAATGGTCATCCATCGACGGAGACAGCGATTGCCTTTGTGCTTCGCCCGCATTTTTATCAGACGCTGTGGTTCTATCTGCTGTTGGCGGTGCTGGTGGCCGCAATGGTGCTGTTGATCGTGCGCTGGCGTCTCTATCTGGCGCGCCGCCGCTTTGACGTGGTGATGGCGGAGCGCAACCGGATTGCGCGCGAGATTCACGACACGCTGGCGCAGGGTTACGTCGGTGTCTCGGTGCAACTGGAAGTGCTGGGCGAGCTGTTGCGAAGGGAACGGATCGAGGCGGCGGGCAGTCAGTTGCAGTGCTTGCAGCAGCTTGTGCGGGACGGGCTGGAAGACGCGCGGCGATCGATCTGGGCGTTGCGTTCGCACGACGCCAGCGAACAGACGCTGCCGGTGCAGTTGCGGCGGCTGGTGGAAAAATCCGCCGCGACCAGGCTAACGGCGACGGTGGATATCCACGGCGCAACGCGGCGACTGGATGCAAACACGGAGGAAGAGTTGCTGCGCATTGCGCAGGAAGCGATGCTGAACGTGGAAAAACATGCTCACGCAAAGCATCTGGCGCTGCGGCTGGAGTACGATGAGCGCACGGTTGTGCTCAGCATCACAGATGATGGTGCAGGCTTTCCGGAGATACTGCATACAATGGCAGCGGAATCGCCCGCCGGGCACTACGGATTGACCGGCATGCGGGAGCGGGCAGAGTTGATTGGGGCAACGCTGGAGATTGCAAGCCGACCCGGCAGCGGAACCACGGTGCGGATTACGGTGCCGGTTTCCGAAGCAGCGGCAAAAACGGGCGAAGAATCCTGAGAGGAGATCGAGAGTGGCGCAGACGATTCGCATTTTGATTGTGGAGGACCATCACGTTGTCCGGCAGGGGCTGGCCGCGCTGCTGAGCGTGGTGGACGGGATGCAGGTGATGGGCGAGGCTGCCGATGGCGAGGCCGCAGTCGAGCAGTGGAACAGCCTGAAGCCGGACATCACGCTGATCGACCTGCGGCTGCCGCGGCGCAGCGGCGTGGAGGTGATCCAGGCGATCCGGCGACACAACCCGTATGCGCGCTTCATCGTGCTGACCACCTTTGACGGCGACGAGGATATCTATCGCGCGTTGCAGGCCGGAGCGCGCGCCTATCTGCTGAAAGGCATGACGGCCGAAGTGCTGGTGGCGACCATTCGCCAGGTGCATGCGGGCAAGTCCTGCATTCCGCCGGTGATTGCGCAGAAGCTGGCCGAGCGCATGGGAGCCGAAGATCTGACGCATCGCGAGCAGGACGTTCTGGAGCAGATTGTGAGCGGCAAAAGCAACAAGGAGATCGGCGTGGAGCTGGAGATCAGCGAAGCGACGGTGAAGACGCATATCAACAGCCTGCTGGGCAAACTGGGCGTCTCCGACCGCACACAGGCGGCGACGGCGGCCATCCAGCGCGGACTGGTGCAACTGGATACGACGGGAGATCTGCGCCGGTGAAACACCTGCTCGCTGTCTTCCTGGTTTGTACCCTGCCGCTGTGCGCCGCCGCCAGTTCCAGACATGCCTGGCGCTCGGCGACGGATGCCGAGTTGAGCGCAGTGTTGCCGCTGCGCGCGCCGGTGGAAAAAGAGCACATCGAAACCGAGATGCGCACGGCCAGCGGACTCACCGACGGCGCTGGGCATTTCGTTGCAGGCGTAGTGCTGATTACCGCCGGCTACTCGGCAGACGGCAAGTATTCGCACTATCTGCTGGTGCAGGTTCCCATGAAGATCGGCACGATCGCACTCACACCGGGCCAGTACATCTTCGGCTGGGAGCGCGATGGCGACAATATCCAGATTCACCTGCATGAGGCTGTCTCCGGCAGACTGCTGGGCGATGTGGAGGCGCATCGCATGCCCGCGGGCACACGTGTGGAGTCGCTGCGCATCTGGCTGCCGCAGCCGGGCGACAAAGCTCTGTTGCAGATTGGACGATTTGCCGTGGAGTGCTCGCTGCCGGTTCAGGAGTGACTTTTTCAGGAGTAACGTTTCAGGAGTGATTCCGGTCCGAATCATTCCGCCCGCGAAGGATCGGCTCCAGGCTCATCCGGATCGTCGAAAATCTCCATCGAATGGTCGATACCGGCGCACAGGACGAACCGTATACTGGGCTGCATGCGTTTTCAAGCCTCTGCAAGAATTGCGATTCCATCGATTGTCGTGCTGCTGAGTTTCTACTCAGGCGCGATCTCTGCCGCGGCGCAAAACGCCGCGAGCGCGGCTCCCGGTGCATCGAACAGCCCACGACAGCCGATCACCGCTGGAGGCTTTGTCGCAAGCGGTCCGGTTGTCTTTCAGGATGACTCGGAAAAAGCCGGGCTGACGAAGTGGACCCACACGATGGGCACACCGGCGAAGACCTACATCATCGAGACCAAAGGCTCCGGTGTGGCGCTGCTCGACTACGACAACGATGGCTGGCTGGACATCTACATCGTGAATGGCTCGACCGAAGATGCGCTGACCGGCAAGACGACTCCGCCGCATGCTGCACTCTTCCACAACAATCACGACGGCACCTTTACCGATGTGGCGGCGAAGGCCGGCGTGACCAACGACCGCTGGGGATTTGGCGTTGCCGTCGGGGACTATGACAACGACGGCTGGCCCGATCTTTACGTGGCCAACTTCGGCAAGAACCGGCTCTACCACAACAACCACGACGGGACCTTCACCGACGTGGCCGAGAAGGCCGGCGTCACGCTTGGCAACTGGTCCACCGGGCCAAGCTTTGGCGACTACGACGGCGACGGTCTGCTGGATATCTTTGTGCCCGGCTACATTCACTGGGATATGAACCACATTCCCGTCTCCGGATCGCAGGAGGTGGGTTTTGCTTTCTGCCAGTTCCGCGGCGCCAGGACGATGTGTGGCCCGCGCGGGCTGCCGGGCGAACCGGATCATCTCTTCCACAACAACGGCGACGGCACTTTTACCGACGTCAGCATAAAGGCCGGCGTCGAGGACAAGCACCGCTATTACGGCTTCTCGTCCACCTTTGTGGACATCAACGGAGACGGCAAGGTGGACCTCGTCGTCACCGACGACTCCTCGCCGAATTATCTTTACCTGAACAAAGGCAACGGGACATTTGAGGACGCCAGCTTCTACTCCGGATTTGCGCTCAACCAGGACGGACGCGAGACGGCGGGGATGGGTATCGCCGTCGGCGATTACTCGAACAACGGTCGGCTGAATATGTATACGACCACCTTCTCCGACGACTACAAGGCACTCTATCGCAACGAAGGCGATGCCAACTTTGTGGACGTGACGCCGCAGATGGGCATGGCCGGGCCGACGTATCCGTTTCTGGGCTGGGGCACGGCGTTTCTGGACTATGACAACGACGGCTGGAAGGACCTGATGTTCGTCAGTGGCCACGTCTATCCGCAGGTGGACGACCACAAGTGGGGCACCTCGTTTGCCGAGCGTCCGCTGCTCTTTCACAATGAGAATCACGGCAAGAAGTTCGAGATCATGCCGGCTGTCGAGGGCACAGGACTGGCCGATGTGATTCCGGCGCGCGGCGCGGCCTTTGGCGATCTTTTCAACGACGGCAAGATCGACGTTGTCATCAACTGCCTGGACCACACGCCGGTGCTGCTGCGCAACGTGAACGACGACCACAACCACTGGGTGGGACTGGCGCTGACCGGCGCTGGCAAAAGTCCGCGCGACGCCATCGGGGCAACGGCATGGGTGACGGCCAACGGCATGCGGCAGCGCGAAGACGTGATGAGCGGCGGCAGCTTTGAGTCCTCCAACGACTTCCGCCTGCACTTTGGGCTGGGCGCGGCCACCACGGTACAGAAGCTGGAGATTCGCTGGCCCGACGGCGTGCACCAGACCGTGACGCTGCCCGGCATCGATCGCTATTTTGCAATCGAAGAGGGCAAAGGCATCGTGCCCAGCGTTTACGACCAGATGGCCAGGCCCGCCAGTAAAACGGTCGTTCTGCACACGGCAGCGCAAACCGGAAGCAAGACAGCCACCCATCCGGCAAAGAACGGGTCCGCGGAATAACGGCAGACGTAAAGGATCGCACGATGATCGACAACCGAAGCATACGATGGGGTATGAAACCCATACCCGTGGCAGTCATTGCGCTCGCGCTGGGCTGGGCAACGGCGCTGGCCGCACAAAATCCGCCTGCCGCTCAGCAGCCCACCATGATCCCGCAGCCGCAGGCCGACAGCTACACCGAAGCGCCGGAGACGCCCGCCGAGCATGCGGCGCTCATGCAGTGGGAGACTGAAGCTGCGCAGAAGCTGGCCGCCGCGCGCACAGCCTGGAACGCCCAGGTGACGCCCACTTACAACTATCACTACGGCACGCAGCAGCCCTTCACGCCAGGCAACATTCAGGTCGAGGGCAAAGGATTCCTTCAGCCGGGCGCTTATCCCAGCGCCGAGTACTGCGGCGCCTGCCATCAGGTCGCATATCGGCAGTGGCGCGAATCCCTGCACGCAAACTCCTTCCGCTCACCCTTTTATCGGCGCAGCGTCAATCTGCTCATTCACGACCCGAAGCGCGGCATCGCGTTCGCGCGGCACTGCGATAGCTGCCACAATCCGATCGCCGTGCTCGGCGGCGGACTGACGGAAAAATCACAGGTGGACCGCGCGGAGATGGACGGCGATGGGCTGACCTGCATGACCTGTCACTCGGTGGTGAAGGTTGGCGCGCCGGAGGGTAACGCCAGCCTGACGATGGGCGTGCCTTCGGTGATGGTGGATGGGGACGGCAAGCGCATTCCGGGCGAGGTGCCCTATGCCATGATCCTGCGTTATCCCAAGCGCCACGCGCAGGCGGTGATGCATGACTTCATGCACACGCCGGAGTTCTGCGCCGCCTGCCACAAGGCCAATCTGCCCAATACGCTGAACGACTACAAGTTTGTGCGCGCCTTCACCACGTATGACGAGTGGCAACTGTCGAAGTACTCGCATCGCAATCCCCTGACCTTTTACACGGCGGATTTCAACACCTGTCAGGGTTGCCACATGAAGCGTGTCGAAGCGGTTGGCAAGGAGCCGGGCGCGAAGAATGGAACGTTTGTCTCGCATCGATGGCTCGCCGGCAATACAGCCGTGCCGTTCTACTACGGTTATGACAAGCAGGTGGAAAAAACGATGGAGTTTCTGCGTTCCGGCTTCCTGAACGTGGATCTTTTTGCGCTGCGCAATGTGGAGACGGGCAAGCTGATGGCGCCGCTGGGGCGAACCTCGTTCCGGCTGAAACCGGCAGAGACGGTGGAGGCCTGGGTGGTCATTCAGAACAAGGCCATCGGACACTCGCTCTTGCCGGAGGTGCGCGACCTCTATCAGGCATGGGTCGAGTTCACCGTGAAGGACGCAAACGGAAACACCGTCGAGACCAGCGGACAACTGCGCGCCGACGGCTCGCTCGATCCGAATGCGCACATATTCAACAACCGCCCGGTGGACACAAATGGCGAGTTTGTGGACAACCACACCGTCTGGAAGGTTCACTCCGTCGCCTATGACAACACGGTCGACGCGGGCCGGTCGGTGCTGGTGCGCTATCGCTTCCACGTGCCACAGCAGACCAGCGGCGCGCTCACCATCACCGCCAGCGTGAAGTATCGACACCTCCGCCAGAGCTATCTGAACAGCGTGCTCGGCAAGGATCATCCCGCCTATCCGGTGGCCACGCTGGCCACGGAAACCCGCACAGTCAAAATCGGCAGAAACGGATCAACGACGCCAGGCGCGGACGAAAATCCGGAGTGGAAGCGCTGGAACAATCTTGGCATCGGGCTGCTCGATCAGTTCCAGTACGCTGCTGCCGTGAATGCCTTCGCGCACGTCATCCACCTTGAGCCGCATTCGCCCGACGGGTATACCAATGTGGCTCTGACCGAGATTGCGTGGGAGAAATACGACTCCGCGCGCGTGGCCATTCGCAAGGCGCTTTCGCTGGACAAGACAAACGCCCGCGCGCTTTATTACGAGGCGCAACTGGAGCGCCGATCCGGCGACCGCGACCGCGAGATCGCCGAACTCGAGCAGGTGGTCCAGCAGTATCCGCAGTCGCGCGACGCGCGGCGCGAGTTGGGCATCGCCTACTATCAGGAGAACAAGATGCCGCAGGCCTTCGAGCAATTCCAGGCGCTGCAGAAGATCGACCCCGACGACCTCGCCGCGCACTACAACCTCGCCGTGCTGAACCGGCGCATGGGCCATCAGGCGGAAGCCGAGCGTGAGCAGACCATGCTCATCGACGAGAAGATCGATCCCGGTGCGCCCACCTATGCGCTGGACTACATCCGCGCCCATCCGGAGATATCTCTGGAGACCGTGCCGTGGCACGTTCACACGGGCATCGCGCCGGCTCCGGACGCCACCGCCAAGGCGGCCATCGCTTCGTATTCCTCGCGCATCGATTATTCTGCCGGCATGACCACCGCCGATCCATGCACGTGGATGAACCAGGCCACGGCCTCCGGACTGCTGGGCGGCGCAGCGACGATGACCCGGCAGCCGGGCGCGTGCCTCTTCACGCGCAGAAGCGGCAACGTGACACGCGAGCTTCGCGTGAGCACACAGACCGTCGCCGCTGCGGAGGCAACGCCCGATACTGCGACGGCGCTCTGCGGCGCAAAAGCCGAGCCGCTGATCGGAGTCGGCAACGCCGCAGCAGTGTGCGCAACGAGCACCGGCGAACAGGCCGTGAGCGATGTGCGCGGCAGGTGGTTCCGCATCAC
>JAJZHE010000243.1 GCA_021804655.1 Acidobacteriota bacterium | reverse complement strand
CTCAAGACCCACTGCAAGCTGGCCATGCTCGTCCGTCGCGACGAAGATGGCGTCACGCGTCGCTACTGCCACCTGGGCACCGGCAACTACAACCCGGTGACGGCGCGTTTCTACACCGATCTGAGCCTGCTCACTGCGGACCCTGTGCTCACCGAGCGCGCGCATCTGGTCTTCAACTACCTCACCGCGCACGCTGAAATTCCCGATTACGCGCCTCTGCTAGTGGCGCCGCACTCCATGGCAACAAGCTTTCTCCAGCTCATTCAGCGTGAGGCCGATCATGCCCGCGCCGGGCGTCCGGCGCGCATCCTGGCCAAGATGAATGCGCTGCTCGATCCCGCGCTCATCCGCGCGCTCTATGCGGCTTCGCAGGCGGGTGTCGAGATCGACCTGATCGTGCGCGGCGTCTGCACGCTTCGCCCCGGTGTTCCCGGCCTCAGCGAGCGCATCCGCGTCCGCTCCATCGTCGGACGATTCCTCGAACACAGCCGCATTTTTTTCTTCCAGAACGACCATCGTCCCGAGGTCTGGGCCGGCAGCGCAGACTGGATGCCGCGCAACCTCTACGAACGATGCGAAGTTGTCTTTCCGATCATGGATGCAACGCTTCGCAAGCGCATCACAGAGGAGATTCTGGCCGCCTGCCTGGCGGACAACGTCAAGGCGCGCATCATGCAGCCTGATGGCGGCTACAGCCGTATATCTCCTGATCCGGCTAACGTCTTCTCCAGCCAGCAATTCCTGATGCGGATGGCCGAGGGAAGCGCAGATTCTGAAGAAATACCTGCACTGTCTTCGCGTTCCCATGTGTGATGTTTTATCGAGGAGCCGGTTTGGGCAGCCGAAGCGGTGCTTCAGCCGGGCTGGCCACGGTGCTTGCCGATGTAGCCGTCTGCGCCGCAGCCTGCGCCACAGCGCTCAGTTTTGCCTGCTCCTCCTGCGCCGCGCGCAACGGAGGCAGGTCCTTGTCTGCTGTCTTCCAGGTTGACCGCTGCAACATCATGAATTCGGTTGCAGCTTCGGCTTCGCGACCCTCCGCGGCCAGCGCGCGCGCCAATCCAAGCTGGGCCAGAGGATAGTCCACATCGAGCGGATCGGCATCCGGATGCGAGAGCAGCTTGCGAAACTCCATCTCCGCCAGCTCCGGCTGCTTTTCCGCAAGATATGCGCGTGCCCGCAGCAGCCAGATATCCGGACTGCGTTTCTCATATCCGGTGGCGATGCGCAGCGCCTCCACTGCGGCTTCGGGTTTATCTTCGGCCAGTGCAATTGCAGCACGAATCTCCGGCGCCCACACCTGCTGCCACAGCGTGCCCGCAGGATGCGCCGCCAATCCCTGCTGCATCTCCGTCGTCGCTTTTTCCAGTTCGCCGGTCTCGGCCCAGACCAGCGCCATCGGTGCGCTGTCCACCATCTCCGGCAGATCCTTCATCGTCGTCGAAGCCGTCGCCGTCAATCCCAGCCGGGTTTCGGTCCATGCCGTCCGGGCCAGTTGCCGGTCTGCTTCGCCCACCATGCCCAGATCTCGCCACTGCGCTACTGCTGCTGTTGCATCCGCTTCGGCATCGCGCACCTCGCCGGCGGCAAACTCCCGGCGAGCATCTAGCATGTGCATCTCTGGCATCCGCATCTCCGGTATGCGCATCGTAGCGGGCTGATTCTGTGCCCATGCGCGCACGGTCTGCATCGTATTCTGATCCTCGCGCACCACACCGATCTCAAATGCAATCCAGTGCAGCCGGTCATTCCGCAATCCGTGGCTGGTTGCCAGTCGAATCGTCCCCTGCGCCTCATCCAGGCGTCCGGCTTCCAGTTGCCCTTCCGCCAGCAGCGCATAGACGCCCGCATCTTCGTCGTCCAGTTCCAGCGCCTTCCATGCCGGATTCAGCGAGGCTTCCGGCTGCCCCAGTTGCTGCTCGATCCGCGCTTGCGCCTTCTGTGGCGCGGAGTTCAGGCGATAGGCTGCTCCCCAGACCTTCGCGTCTTCCAGAGCGGCGTTCAAATCCTCGCTCACACGCTCGGCATATTCCGTCTTCACCTGCATCACCTGGTCAGGCAGCAAATGGTCGCGCTCCTCATAAGCGTGACGCAGGCTGGCCGACGCCAGTTCTGGTTGCCGCGCATGCTCATAGAAGCCACTGAGCGCCATCTGGGCCAGTGCAAAGTCCTGGTCAGCATCCAGAGCCTTCTGCATCGTTACAATCGCAGCATCTGTCTCTCCCGCTCCTGCTTGCGTTTCCGCCTCGGCATAGTCTTTCAGCGCCTCCACAATTGCTTCTCCCGGACGGCTCAGAGCTTTGCTGCTTCGCTTCACCGACGCTCTGCTCTCGCCCAGTTGTCGCCGCAGATCGCTGCTCACCGGCGTCAGCACGGAGACCACTCCCGCTGGATCCCTCGCGATACCCGCACTGTGCGCACGCAACTGATCGGTTGCGCAGTCGTGCGCCTCCAGCGTGACCACCAGGTGATTGCCCACGCGCCGCAGATCGCCGCTCACATACACGTCGTCTCCGCGCTCGCGACAGGCACGCCGCGCCTCCGATCTGCTCACGCTGCTTGCCTTTGCTGTTGCCTGGCCGCTGCTGAGCGCGGC
>JAJZHE010000102.1 GCA_021804655.1 Acidobacteriota bacterium | reverse complement strand
ATCGGTCAAATCGCTCGGGTACATGACTCCAACCTATGCAACAAAACCTTCCCACGCCTATAACTTCCCTGATCCCTTCCCTGGTTTCTGGACAGGTTCTAACAGTATCTTCGGGCCAAATCAATAAGAATTTATTTGTGTTGCCCCTGAATAGATTTGACCTTGACTTGGCGGAGTGCATGCAGGTGGGTAGAATGCCGGGCAGGGCTTAAAATGCACAATGGGCGCGAATGAAAAGGCCTGAGCTGAAGAATTCGAGGAGGGCGACGGTGATGGCGAAGTGGATGAAGCGTGTGTTGCCGGGTATGTTTGCGGTGGCACTGATGGCGGTACTGCTGGCGCTGAGCGGAAGTGTGGCGCAGGCACAGGCGTGGGCGAAGGCGAAGCTGGACAAAAGTCCGCGGCATCGAGAGTGGGTAACGATCAACTATGACCACCGTAAGTTGCAAGCTTTCGTTGTTTACCCCGAGGTGAGCCACAAAGCACCGGTGGTGCTGGTGGTGCATGAAATTTTCGGACTGTCAGATTGGGCACGCAGCATGGCGGACGATCTGGCAGCACAGGGCTATATTGCAATTGTGCCGGACCTGCTGAGCGAACACGGTCCGCATGGAGGCGGGAGCAGCGACTTTCCGGATGAGGACGCGACGGTGAAGGCGGTTTTTCAGCTTGATCCGAGGCAAGTGATGGCCGACCTGAATGCGACGGCGGATTATGCGCTGAAGCAGCCATCGGCCAACGGCGAGCTGGCTGTGGCGGGATTCTGCTGGGGTGGAGGCAAGGCGTTTGAGTTTGCCACGTTGCACCCGCACCTGCGTGCGGCGTTTGTCTTCTACGGTCCCCCGCCGGTGAAGGAGGCGATGACCGCGATCTCGGCACCCGTATATGGCTTCTACGCCGGGGACGATGCGCGCATCAGCTCGACCGTGCCCGAAACAACCGCGGCGATGAAAGCGGCAGGCAAGGAATATCATCCCGTGATTTACGCCGGTGCCGGACACGGATTCATGCGCGCCGGTGAGGCGCCGGATGCAAGCGCGGCGAACAAAAAGGCGCGCGACGCGGCCTGGGCGCGGTTCATACGGCTGCTGGGGCAGATGTGATTGCAGATTACACAGAATGGTATACTTCAAGCGGTAGCCTGCGGCAATTGAAGCTTGAAAAGCAGGCGCATTGTGGAGGAGCACCATCGCATTCGATAAGCGTTCAGCTAAGCAGATGATCCGGATCAACGAGCGCATCCGGGCGCGCGAGATTCGCGTGATTGACGAGCATGGAGAGCAACTGGGCATTCTGCCTCCGTTTGAGGCGCTGAAGATGGCCCGGGAGCGCGGTCTGGACCTGGTGGAGGTTTCCCCAAACGCGGTGCCTCCCGTCTGTCGCATTCAAGACTACGGACGCTTCCTTTACGAGAAGGACAAGAGCGAAAATGCGGCACGCAAGAAACAGAAAGTAATCGTGGTCAAGGAAGTGAAGTTCTCCGTGACCGTCGATGAGCACGACTATCAGACAAAAAAGAATCAGTGCGTGCGCTTCCTGAACGAAGGCGACAAGGTCAAGGCAAGCCTGCGTTTTCGCGGACGGCAAATGTCGCACCGGGAGCTGGGCTACAACATCATCAACCGGCTGATCACCGACATCGGTGATGCAGGGATCGTCGAGTTTATGCCGCGCATGGAAGGCACAACGCTGCACGCGATTCTGGCTCCGTCGAAAAAGGCTGAGCAGGCCAGGCTAAAACCTGCGGAACAGTCTCAAGCTGCTCCGGCTGCAACCAGTGAGACAGACACAAAGCAGACGACCAGCGTCTGAATCCTCGCTGAAACCAAGGAAATGCAGACGATCCGAGCTATTTTTCCACGCTGAGACGGCGGAAAAACGGCTCGGATTTTTGCTGCCCGCGTGTATGCTGGCGAAATGAGAAAACTGACAGCCTGTCTGAGCATGATGGCTGCGCTGGTGGCCGCGGGGCAGACGCATTCTGCGAAGACCAGCGCTAGCAACTTCCCCACCACCGACGACCTGCTGCATTTGCGTACGATGAGCGCAGCGGAACTGAGTCCGGATGGCCGGTCCGTGCTGTTCAGCGTGACCGAGGCAACAGCGGACGGTGGGCGCAGCCATCTGTGGCTGACGGCCGTCGACGGTAACGGAGCCGCACGACAGATCACATTCACGCCGGAGAAAGAAAAAAGCGGCGAAAGCCAGGCAAGCTGGTCGCCTGATGGCAAGGCTGTGCTCTTTCTGGCGCGGCGCGGGGACCAGACACAGATCTTCCGCCTTTCGATGGCGGGCGGCGAAGCGATGCCGTATGCGCTGAAGACGGTGCCGATGGTGGACGATGCGCAGTCGCCGGATGCGATTCCAGCGGCCAGGAAAGCGGCGACGGGCAAAGCGCTGGCTCTCAGCGTGAGTGGCTACGCGGTTTCACCCGATGGACTTTGGCTGGCGGTGTGGGCGAGCGATCCGCAGACGCCTGGCGAAAAGGAAGCCAAGGATGCAAAGGCCGACGCGGTCTGGGTGGATCACAAGACGCATCGGACGCGGCTGTATCTGGCACAGCTTGCTGCGGATGGAACGCTGGCGGCAGACAAGGACACCGCGCTGAAAGCCGCCGATCTGGCAGGCAACGTGAGTGGTGCCTGGTGGTCGCCGAAAAATGACTCTGCCGATGGAGATCGTCTGGTCGCCGTGACCAGGCCACCCAACGGAGCCGAGGACCTGAAACCTGCCAGCGAGGCTTGGCTGCTGACAACGTCGGCGGGCGCGAAACCGGTGCGGCTGGCGCAGGCTCCGGCGACGATGCGCGGGCCAGTGGAGTGGAGCCGCGACGGGGAGTATCTCTACTTTGCCGCGCAGACGCCAGAGGATGCGCCGCCCGGCGTGGAAGAGTTGTACGGGATGGCGGCAGCCCCCCAGGCGGAGCCGAAGCGGCTCATGGCGAATTTTAATGGCGGGTTGGGCTATGGCAAGCCTGTAGAGATCGCTGATGGAAGCATCGTTGTGCCGGTGTCGAAAGGTGTTCGCATCGGTGCTGTCACGGTGAACTCCGACGGCGCTGTGACGCCCGTGGCGCAGGCGCAATCGGTGATGACCGGGCTGACAACCAACGTGGCGCAGGCAGACTGGGTCTGGTTTGCCGAGGCCAGTGACCACGCGCCGACGCTGTGTTTTGCCGTGCATCTGGGAGGGGATTGCATGGCGCTGAAGACGCCTTCCATGCATGAGGTCTGGACGGTGAAGAGCACACTCGTCCAGTGGCATCAAACAGGGCAGCAGATCGAAGGACTGCTGAGTGTGCCGCCCGAGGCAAGCGAAGAGCATCCGGTTCCACTGATTGTGGAGGTGCATGGTGGACCGCTGGGTGCCTGGGAGGATCGCTACGACCCGTGGGTAAGCTTTCTGTTGGGACAAGGATGGGCTGTGTTGCGACCCAATCCGCGAGGGTCAAGCGGTTATGGGTGGAAGTTTGCAGCGGCCAACAAGAACGACCTGGGCGGCGAGGACTTTGCCGACATCATGGCCGGTGTAGATGCAGTACTGAAACAGCATCCAGAACTGGACGGCCAGCGGATGGCGCTGATGGGCTACAGCTATGGCGGAGAGATGGCCGGCTTTGCCGAGGGCAAGACGAACCGCTTCCGCGCGATCGTCTCCGGCGCTCCGGTCATCGACCAGTTCAGCGAATATGGCACAGAAGGCGGATCGTGGTATGACCGTTGGTACTACGGACTGCCCTGGGAGCACTTTACCGATGCTTGGCGACAGAGTCCGCTCTCCGGCGTTGCTGCGGCGCGGACCCCGTTTCTGTTGCTACAGGGCGAGGCGGACACAACCGATCCCATGGGCCAGAGCGAGGAGATGTATCGCGCGCTCAGGCAGATGAACGTGCCGGTGGAGATGATGCTCTTCCCGCGCGAGAATCATGGTCCGCTGGCGCGCGGAATCTTCGGTTATCCTTCTCCGGAACGGTGGCATGGATGGCAAGGGCGGCAGCGAATTGTCGCGTTTCTGCAGTCGAACCTGGCGACAAAGTAGGTGCAAGCCTGCTCAAAAGGGGTTGGTTACTTCCAGCGAATGGAACTGGCGGCGGGCGGGACTGGCACGGCGATAAAGCCTTCGCGCCAATGTCCGCCCTCACGGTGGGGAGATTGACCGACCAGTCGTGAACCAACCGGAAGATCGGCAACGATGTCGGTGCGTGCGAGTTCCGCAGCGAGCGCCAACCCGGGTAATCCGCCAACGATCGCCTGCATCTGGTTGTGGTTGGGCGGCTGGCTGGCGACAATCGGCACAATCGCATTCAGTGCCGACCAGGCAGTGGCCAGATGGCTTACGCGGCAGCGCCGTCGCGCCGGAAGCGGGCGCATGCCAAGTGATTTCCAGGCTGCATGAGGATAGCTTTCCACCAGGAAGCGCAACGAACCCGAGGTGGGCCGCTGGCCGGTGACGAGACGCTGCCAGCCGAGCCGGGCCAGCGCGTCATACAACGCCAGGCAGTAACCGACGAAACGCTCATAGGAGCCAGGCAGAACCGTTCCGGGAAGTCCCATCTTGGCGGCGGTGTTGACGGCGCGCTCCGCGGCGCGGGAGTGGGCAAAGCCGTTGTCATCGGCCTTCCATGCCTGCGGACCGTCGAGCATCAGGACCGTGACGCCGTGCTTGCGGCAGACGGCATCCATCTGCTGAGCAAGCGCGATGACGGTGACGGCTTCCTCCTGGGACCAGGTGAGAATCCGACAACGAACGAGCGAGCCATCCACGTGGAGCAGCGCAACGCCAAGATCGGACCAGCTCCGCGTGGCGAGATGTACGGACAAAACGGTCATGAGGCCAACGGTACGTGGGACGAACGGCTAGGACAAGGCTGTAGCGGGGAAATCAAAGGTGCGTTATACTGATTTGGTCCGCTGGATCACAGGGAATTCCCTGTTCCCAAAGCGGAATCCGCCGGATCAGAATACCGTTGCCGAAGCAAAGTCGGACGGACGATCTGGAGACAAGAGACCAAAATGCCAAAACTGAAGACACACTCGGGCGCAGCCAAGCGCTTCTCAAAGACTGGCAGCGGCAAAATTACGCGCCGCCAGACGAAGACGCGCCACATTCTGACGTCCAAGCTGCCGAAGACCAAAGCGAAGCTGGGCAAGACGCTGCTGGTCTCCGACGCCGACTTTGAGAAAGTCGCGCGGATGATTCCCTACGCCTGAAAAGGCCCGCGGCTGGAGACAGCCACAGGCATGGGCCAGCCAATGCGTTGCACGGCCCCCCTGGCAGATCGCCAGGCGAAGACAGGCAAGACAAAGCGAGTGAAGAGGTGCGCGATCCACGCGGAGCAACTCCGAAGGATTCGCTCCCTGCCTCCAGCCGCAGAACGAAACGCAAAAAGGAGCAACGACAATGCCACGCGTCAAACGCGGTACCAAGCGGCACGACCGCCGCAAGAAGATTCTGAAACGGGCCAGCGGCTACTTCCTGACCAAGTCCAAGCTGTATCAGGCAGCCCAGGAAGCCGTCGAACGCGGCCTGAAATTCGCCTACATCGGTCGTCGGCAGAAGAAGCGGCAGTTCCGCTCGCTTTGGATTGTGCGCATCTCGGCGGCAGCCAAGCAGAATGGCTACAGCTATTCGCAGCTCATCAACGGCCTGAAGAAGGCCGGCATCGAACTGGATCGCAAGATGCTCGCCGATATCGCGGTGCAGGATGCTGCTGGATTCACGCGGCTGGTGGAACAGGCCAAGGCAGCACTGGCAACGGCCAAGTAAAACCGAAAGTTGAAACAACCAGACCGGCCCGGGGCGATGCCTCGGGCCGGTTACGTTTTGCATTGATCTTGCATGCAGCCAGCGAGCAACTGCACACAAGCAGACAGGCGAAGAATCAGAAGCGGTAATAGACTCCCACCATCGGCTCGGCCGTGTGGATGAATGAGTTGGGTGAACTAAATGGTGGAGCTACCCCGCCGAAAGACTGTGACTTGAAGGCCGTGGCAACTGAAGGAACTTTGTGGATATTCCCGCGATACTGCAACCGCAGGCCAAAACGCGGCAGAAGCTGCCAGTCGCCCCCAACTCCGTAGACGTACACAGCAGTGCTGGAACCCTGCGAATAGCTCAGGCCACCAGCAGGTTCGGTGAGCAGGAGACCCGCGCCAGCAAGAGCAAAAAGCCGTACAGACTTTTCGGTCGTCGAAACGATCCAGTCGCCGGTGATCTCGTGAGCAAATGCCGATATGGATTCAACACCTCCAGCACCTCCACCTGGAAAAAAGACCGGAAATGCAATACTCTGATTCGCGCGATTCAGCGAGTAAGTCGCTTCAAATCCGACCAGAGGACTGTGGAGATGCCGGAACTCAAGCATTCCTCCCGCCGCGTCGGCCTGACTCTGCTGCGCCTGCCCCTTGTCAAAATTCGTGCTTGCTCCGCTGAATGTGCCAAAGAGATTGGCGGCTACATCTGTCTGCGCGCTCGATTGTGTCTCGAGTCGCGTACTGTTTTGAGCGTAGGCAATGACGTCCCCCTCCAGTGCGATCCATAGAACCGCAAGCATAAGCAATCTGTGCATATGCGTCATCTTCATTTTCTCCGATCTGATTTCTGCTTCATGTGCGGACTCTTCCGCTTGCTGCTGGTTACGAATCAACCTTTTCGCTCCGCAATTCCGCAGCTCAGCAAAATATTTCCACGATGAGCACGAAAAGAGAGGAGAACGACACTTACCACATGCACTCAAAAAGCGATTGCGGTTTTGGCGGTAGGAACATATCCCGGTGCGGTTGCGTACATTGTGCCGCGGATACCGTATGTACAGGATTCGCCATTAATCCCAGCGTCCAGGTCACTGGTGTCCGGTTTAACTTAGTTGTTTCGCCGCCAAACTCATTGCCAACTATGGATTATAGCGATTTCAGGGTGTCCATGATTTGAATTGCGTATGGCTCATTTGCGTCACACGCGCCAAGGAGAACATGGATGCGCGGCGCGTGTATTCGCTTCCCTTGGACCGGGCCAGCGGAATCATCTACGACCAGCGCGTCATGCTCAACGGCTTCTACTCGCCAGAGAACTCCCCGGATCATCTTCGCCGCATTCGCTTCAACGATCCAGCGACGGGCAAGACGCTGGTGTTTCTAACCAACAACACCGCATTGCCTGCACTGACCATCGCCGCGCTTTATAAAAGCCGCTGGCAGGTCGAGCTGTTCTTCAAATGGATCAAGCAGCACCTGAGAATCTAGCGCTTTCTGGCCACCAGCGAGAACGCAGTGAGAAGCCAAATCTGGTGTGCCATCGCCACCGATGTGCTGATCGCCATCGTCAAGAAGGAACTGAAACTCGATGCCTCGCTCTACAACTTATCTACAGATTCTGTCGGTATTAATCTTCGAGAAAACCGAGATTTGATGCTCCCTTCAGCCAGTTCTTCACAGAATTTACCAACCGACTTTCGCTAGCCAACTGAATCTATTCAACATCGAACCGGACACCAGTGATTCAGGATGGACAATTTCAAGCCCTGATGCGGGACGCGTTCAAGCTTCCAGACGGCTGAATGCTCCTCGCAGCAGGATCGGGGTCACAAAAGTGGTTGCGACGGCCATCAGAACGAGAATCGTGAACAACTGCGGGCCAATGAAACCACTGGTCAGCGCGATGTTTGCGATCACCAGCTCCATCACGCCACGCCCGTTCAAGCCCATCCCGATCGCCCAGCTTTCATTGTTGTTCAGTTTTGCCATGCGGCCGCCGATATAACCGCCGAGAATTTTGCCAATAAGCGAGATGATCAGGACCGATGTGACGAGGGGCCAGTTCCGAAGTGTTCTGGCGTTGAATTCGAGGCCAATCGCGGCAAAAAAGACCGGCCCCAGGAAGCCCATGGTGACAGACGAGGCTGTTTCCTTGATGCGCGTGAAGTTCTTCCTGCCGATGGCTTCGTGGCTGAGCAGCATGGAACCGAAAAAGGCGCCGACGACGAAATCGAGACCGAGAAACTCCGAGAAGCTGGCAAACGCAATTACAAACAGCAGGACGATGGCAAAGCGGCTGTCGTCGCCTTTGAGCCGGTCCAGAACTTTCTGAAAGATGCCGTCGGAGCGAATGAAACGCGTGGGCGAATAGCGACGAATGATCCTTGCAAAGCTCGCAACGACGAGCATCAGCAGCAAGGCTTTTCCCAGGGACATTCCGATCGTCTCCAGAAATCTGCTGATGCCCGGCGGTGCTGATTTAAGATCGAGAATGACTCCGAGGATCAGAAGCGAAACCACGTCGTTGGCCACGGCAGCCGAGATGATCTTCTGCCCAACCTCGGTCTGGAGCTTACCCAGGTCCATCAGAATGCGGACGCTGACCGGAAGGGCTGTGATGGCGATGCACAGACCGAGAAAGATCATGCGCGTCTGATCCATTCCAAATGCCAAGCCGAGAGCGACTCCGCTGAGCAGTGGAATGATGAAGCCAGCCGCGCTGACCCAGGCGCCACGGCCGGCAAAGGCGCTCCAGAGCGCTGAAACATCCATCTCCATGCCCGCCATGAAGACGAGAAGAAGGACGCCGATGTCGGAGATCGCCTTGATCTCTGGGCTGAAATGGATGTAGGAAAGGCAGGAGGGTCCGAGCAGAATGCCCGCTGCAATCTCCCCCAGCATCGATGGCTGACCAAAACGGGACGCGATTTCGCCCAGGACGCGGGATAGCAAAAGCAACAGCAGCAGCGATTCGATGAGTGGCATACGAGGCTCCAGGTGCAATCTGAAATGGTGTTGCCGGGACTTGCCAGTCCCATCTCGTGTGAACTATCGATCAGCGCAAATTCGGACATGCGCAGATCGCGTTGGAGATCAACTTCAGAGTGGTTGAGCGCCCGATTGCAGGTTTGCGGGAGCTGCGTCTGGTCTCAGGACGGGTCGTGTCCCGGATCGTCTACCTAGCGGGGTTTACCCCGGAACAGTAGTAGCACATCACTCAGTATACCGAGAACTTGCCCGCGAGCCAATTCCGGGGACCTTTGTGCGCGCAGCGCCACGGCCCACATTGTGCGCAAAAAAACTCCGGCGAGCGGGTAGCTGCGCCGGAGTTTCTGCATCGCTGGGTTGCGCCCGCTTCAGGCGTAGATGCCGCGTTGCTTGATGGTGAAGGCGACGCGGTCAATCGCCAGCATGTAGGCGGCGATGCGGTTGTTGACGCCGTGAGTTTCCGCGTAACGGACAACATCGTCAAAGCTGAAGCTGAGAATCTCTTCGAGTCGCTCAATGACGGTAGCTTCGTTCCAGAAGTAACCCATGCGGTCCTGGACCCATTCAAAATAACTGGCAGTAACGCCGCCGGAGTTGGCCAGAATATCGGGGACGACGAAAACGCCTTTTTCGGCGAGGATTTCGTCGGCGACAGCGGTGGTGGGGCCGTTAGCGCCTTCGATGAGGATGCGGGTGCGGATGCGTTCGGCGTTGCGGCTGGTGATGACGTTCTCCGTGGCGGCGGGGATGAGGATTTCGGTTTCGGTTTCGAGCAGTGAGGCTGAATCGGCTGGCTCGGCGCCCTGGAAGCCGTGAATGGAGCCGTTGCGCTCGCGATGTTCGAGCAGCTTGCCGATGTCGATGCCTGCGGGGTTATAGAGGCCGCCGTCAAACTCGGCGATCCCAATGACCTTGTAGCCCTTGAGCGCGAGCAGGCGGGCCGAGTTGGAGCCGACGTTGCCGAAGCCCTGGACGATGACGCGGCAGTTTCCGGGTTTCATTTTGAGATAGTCCAGGCTCTTGTCGCACATGACCATCACGCCGCGTCCGGTGGCTTCGCGGCGTCCGCGCGAGCCGCCGATGTTGAGCGGCTTGCCGGTGACGACGCTGGTGACGGTCTGGCGCATGTGCATGGAATAGGTATCCATGATCCAGGCCATCGTCTGCTCATTGGTGTTGACGTCGGGCGCGGGCACGTCTTTTTCCGGGCCAATGAACTCGATGATCTCCGAGGTGTAGCGGCGCGTGAGGCGCTCCAGCTCGCCCTGGCTCATCTTGTGGGGATTGCAGATGACTCCGCCCTTGGCTCCTCCAAAGGGGATATTGACGACGGCGCACTTCCAGGTCATCCAGCTCGCAAGAGCGCGGACTTCGTCCAGTGTGACGTCGGGCGCGTAGCGGATGCCGCCTTTGCCCGGTCCGCGGGCGATAGAGTGTTGCACGCGGTAGCCGGTGAACAGCTCGATATGCCCGTCGTCCATGGTGACGGGGAAGTGAACGATAATTTCGCGTGAGGGCGAGTTCAGCACCTTCCAGATTCCGGGGTCAAGGTTGAGCTTGCGCGCCGCAAAATCAAAGCGCGCCGATTGTGCTTCCCAGGGGTTGATTTCCTGTTCGAGGGTGATGGTCGAGGCCATACAAAGATTCTCCAGATGCAGCGCGGGGAGGTTGACTCGCGGCCCGCGCACGCCAGCCGCTGTGCAGGTTATCGGCGTAAAAAGCAGCGCGCGATAGTTGTCACAGCGCAGACGGTCGATCCGGTTCAGAGAACTGCCATCGCCTGCAATGCGAAAAGGTGCTTCGCCGGACGGTCTGGCTGGGAACCGGCTGCTCCAGGCCAAACGTATCGAGTCTAGGCTGGCGGGGAAGCTGCCGTCAATAGACAATGGCGCTTGGCAAAGGCCTTTGCAGCGAAGACTCAGGTCATCGATGAGTCAGCGGAAGCATATTTCGCCAAAGAGTGCCGGAACCAGAAAAACAAAAGAACAAGTACGAAAGGCATTTGGAGTAAATATCCCCCGGCAGAGCCGGGGGCTTTATTTTGTGAGCCGCTCGAAGCGGCTTATGGGGTCGCTAACGCGGCCCCGGTTGAGTTGCGCCA
>JAJZHE010000101.1 GCA_021804655.1 Acidobacteriota bacterium | reverse complement strand
GGATCGTCGAACGCACCTTCGCCTGGCTCAACTGGAGCCGTAGACTCAGCAAAGACTACGAACTCCGCCATACGTCGGCTGAAACGATGATCCACGTCGCCTTCGCTCACCTGCTACTACGACGATCTACTTAGTTTCTGGACAGGCTCTTAGATCGTGAAATGTCCAGTTCCCTTCGACGCCTGCTTTTGTCTTCGCCATCGTCAGAGCTTTGCATCGATAGCTTTTCGTCATCGATTTTCCGTTTTTACTCACTGCCTGCTCTAGCGTTTGTCCATCTTTTGCCCTCGACTTCGCGTAGAGCACTTCACACCACAACCTTTCAGTCATGGGTATGCGTGACCATGCGCCTTGCTTGTCTCGGGTTTCGATGGTTCGCGTTTCCTCGTGGATGTGCATCGGCTTGAGTTTTTGCGCCGTCCCTGCCCTTAAGCCAGCGTCACCGCACAACAGCATCAGCAATCTGAGTCTGCTATCTGCAACTTCCAGCACTTTTTCAAACTCATCTTTGGGCGCTGTCACCGATCGTGGCGCTGAGTACTTCAGCTTTGGCATCGCCACCAGCTTTTCTGCGCTTACTCCGATCGCGCGAAGCAGTTTTTTCAGTTGTGTCTGGTACGTTCTGCGAGTGTTCTGCGCGGTCAATATCCAATTGGCGCAGATATCGATCACATCCTGTTCACTGACTTCACGCACCAGTTTCTGGCCGATGGCTGCGACTACTTCACGTGCGACGATTTTTGAGGTCTGACGGCTCGCCGTCCAGACCTCTTCACTGACGCGCTGGCCGACTGTGCCTTCCTCGAAGTCGCATGCGGCTCTGATTGTGTCCCGCGCATTTGCCGCTTTTGCGCTTGCTTGAAAGACTGTTCATGCTCCGTTGCTTCGCGCTTTGTCGTGAACTGTTTCCGAACGCGCTTGCCTTCGATGATCAAATCCGTTTGCCAACCTTTTCCACGTTTGCGAACCATGACTTCTCCTTTTTTTGGGTTTTGTACACTTATCCTTAACATCTGCATCTGATTCGCTAATCCCGACGGCCTCGCAGCACGATACACTGATTAGGCTCGGACGTTTCTCCACCAACCTCACACGGAACCCAAAGATGCGGCGTTTTCCTCTGATTGCCTTGATCCTGTTCCTCGCCATCGGCGCTTCTGCCACGGCGAACACGGTCTCTGCGCGGCGGGTCTCTCCGCAGCGCCTCCATCGCCACACGCATCCAGGCACCCATCCAGGCACGCAGCCAGGCAGTGGAACTGCGCACAAACGGCCATCCGCAACCTCTGCTTCAAAGCTCGCCAACGGCGCAAAGCCACTGCGTACTGCCTCGAAGCAGACCGCAGAACCGCGTCCAGCAGCATCGCATCCTCTTGCGCGAGTCAGCCACACAGCTTCGCCGCGCAGCAAGGCAACCCATCGCCACGCCCGCATGCAGACTGCCAGCATGAGCCGACGCTTTCCCGCATCGCGACGCCGGGCATCCCTGCGCACGGTTTCCTTTCGCTGGGCCTCGCCGCTGGCCGGCTCGCGTGAATCCCTGATCCACCAGAACGAGATGGCCGAGGCCGAGGGTCTGGAGCGCATTCAGGACGACGCCGATCTGGACAACCGCATCGCTCAGGGCGCGCTGGTGCCGGTGCCCGTCAACGACGCTCTGCACATCAACGAAGACCTGCCGGATAACCGGCGTTACTGCCGCCCATGGACTGCGGATTTTCTCCGCTCCCTGGCTGAGGCGCACGCAACCGAGTTTCCGCGCTCCGCACTGGAAGTCACCTCAGCCGTGCGTACGGTCGAGTATCAGCGCAGGCTGCGCCGCATCAACGGCAATGCAGCCGCAGCCGATGGCGACATCGCTTCCCCGCACCTGACCGGCGGCACCATCGACCTCGCCAAAAAAGGCATGAGCCGACGCGAGATCGCCTGGATGCGCACCTGGCTGATGCCGCTCCAGCAAGCGGGCAAGATTGATGTTGAAGAAGAGTTCCGCCAGGCGTGCTTCCACATCTCCGTCTACAAAACCTTCGACGCCGATATGCCCGACGCGCCTGCATCAACCGTCGCCGACGGCCTGCTTGACTCGCCCGGTCGCTAAAGCATTTTCCGGAAAGCTATAGACCAAATCCATTCTGCGGATTGGATTTTTTCTCAGGAAAAATCCATCCTCATCCACTTCGAAAAGTTCACAGTATTCCGGAAAATGCCTCCGGGCCTGTTTGGCCTCTACAACTGTCGTCCCTGGAGAGGCATTTTCCGCGGACAAGGTCAGAGCCACCGCAGCCCCCGGCAAACAGGCGCCCCCGACGCCGTTCTCTTTACGCCTCGCCCAGAAGCTCCGTTCTGTACTTTGGCGCCATCGCCTTCGTCTTCTCCTGAAATTCGCTCATCTGCTGCGCATCCAGCCTGGGCGGCGGCGTTGTGCGCGTTGCCACGGGCACGCCGACTTCAAGGAAGAACTTGTCGATCCCCGCTGGAGAGCAGATACAGATCATGCGAACCGCCTCGGAAGAGGCGTTATAGAACCGATGCGGCGCGTTGGACGGAATGTTGATCGTGTCGCCTGCAAGCGCAGTCAACTTCTCCCCTCGAAACGTAAATTCCATTGCGCCTTCCAGAACGATAAAGGTCTCCTCATAGTCATGGCGATGCGGTCCGGGGCCGCCGCCCGGAGGCACGTGCATGTCGATCACACAGAAGCGACCATGGGTATCCTCGCCTGCGACCGTGATGGTATACGTGTCTCCGACAAGACCGATATACCTTTCATTTGTCGCATCCGCACGGGTGAATCGCAAAGTGCGACGGAGATCGTCCGGTGGCAGCGGAGCGTATTCGGAAGTCTGTTGCAGCATAAGATTTCTCCTTGAGCGCGTTTCATCCATCAACACAAGCCGGAAGCCGCCCGCATCAGACCCGCGATCAAAGCGGGGCTGATGATCCGCGACGAAGCCACCGAGGTATATATGAAACACGCTCTTGATCCATGAGTTGTTCTTTCGTGAAGCAGCTTATGCCTTCCATAACGCGGCGGTTTCGGCGGCAAACTCCTCATAACTGCGGGGAGCGTGACCAAGAAGCTTCATCAGGCGCGCAACCTCCGCTTCGGTCGACGCAAAACCGCGGTCGTAGTACCCCTGAAACATCATGCGGAGATCGAAAGCACTCCAACTCGGCATCCGCGTGCGCATCCCTTGCTCCCATTGGTCAAAGTTGTGTCCGGTATACAGAACTTCCTTGCCCAGTAACTGGCCCCACAACGCGGCGTTCCCAGGACCGCTGATCATGGTTGGCGCCACAATGTCGTATGTCTGCCCATCATGGCCATCCTCTGCGAGTGAGATTGCAGCCGCTTCCGCGATGTCGCGTACGTCCGCGGCTGCAATTCCCGCCGTCCCGATCGGCATGGGATAGACCCCAGGGCCAGTCAGGGCATCCTTCAGATTCGCGTCATTTTGGATGTAATAGCCGGGCCGCAGGATCGTATACGGAACGCCGAACTCACGCAGCGCATTCTCCACTGCCAGCTTCGATGCAAAGTGCGGCACATCCCGGAACTGATCCACCTTGAACACCGAAAGGTACGTCACATGCTTGATCCCGACGCGCTTCGCGATGCCGTAAGCGATCAAGGCCTGCGTCAACTCATCGGTCACCACTGCGTTGAGCAGGAAAAGTTTGTCGACTCCCCGCATCGCTTGTTCCACGGAGACGGGATCCAGCAGATCGCCAATCGCGACTTCCACTCCGGCTGGGAGTTTGCCCGGCTCCGGCTGCTTGCGGGCCAGCACTCGAACTTCCGCACCCCGTTGGAGCAGTTCACTCACCACCGCTCCGCCTACGTTGCCTGTTCCGCCTGTTACAAGAATTTTCATGATCTCTCCTCTTCTTTGCCGCACGCTCTCCTGCTGCTTTGCTGCCCGTAGCGCACACTGTAGAAGACGCTTCCACCGGTCACAACGAAGCGCTTATCTACGCAATATAGATTTGCACCCATGCAATACTGGATTATGCTGAAGATCGCCTCGGTCAACGAGGCGGCCTATCCACACGATCAAAGACGCAAGGCAACTCATGGAAATTCCCGATCTCAACGATGTTCGCACCTTCGTCGCAATCGCCCAGGAAGGCACGCTGACCGCAGCGGCCAGAGAGCTGAGGGTTCCTGCCTCGACACTCAGCCGCTCCTTGACCCGCCTCGAAAAGCATCTGGACGTTCTGCTTGTGCAGCGAAGTCCGCGCGGGCTTGTCATGACCGACTTCGGCAGGGAGTATCTCCAGACTTGCCGCAGAGCGCTGCGAACGCTGAGGGATGGAAGTGAGCTGCTGGAAAACCATCGTCAGCGGCCAGTGGGACTCATCAAGATCGCTTGTCCCATCACAATGGTCCGCTCCATCTTTGCGCCATTGCTCAAAGAGTTTCTCAAGCGCTACCCGGACCTTCGCCTCGATATTGAACCGTATGCCTCGGGGTGGGACCAGGAGCCGCGCGAAGATGTGGACGTCTTCTTCAAAGTGCGCGCGCCCAGGGATTCTATACGACGGATCCGGCCTTATCCAGGCACTAAACGTGGTCTCTTCGCAAGCCCGGATTACATCGCGGCGCGTGGCGCTCCGGCCACTCCCGATGAGCTTGTTGCCCACACCTGCATTGGCTCGGGAACCTGGAGATTGAGCCGGGGATCGAAGACAGCAGCTCCGAATATCCTCTTCCGCGTGGTTGCCGCCGATCCTGCTCTCCATCTGGAACTCGCCGTGAACGGTCTGGGAATCGCCGTCCTGCCGCTTTGGATGGCAAAGGATGCGGATCTTCGGAATCGGCTGACACCTGTGCTGCCACTCTGGATCCCTGAGCCAATCACTCTCTGCGCTCTCTTCTCCGGCCCGGCCCGGCTCACTCCCAAAGTTCAGGTGCTGCTGGATTTTTTAGCGGAATACATCGGCACCGATCGAGACCCGCGCCTTCACAAGATGCGGGCAAAGGGACTTTTTACTGACCCTAAAGCATTTTCCGGAAAGGTGTAAACCAAAACCATTCTGCGGATTGGATTTTCCTCAAGCAAAATCCACCCTCACGAGCTTCGGAAAGTTGATCGTATTCCGGAAAATGCCTTAAGCTGCAGGCAACATCAGGCACATGAGGAAATCTCTGCGCAAATGCGCAAGTCGCTTCCTCCTCCAACGCTCTCTTCCAATGCGT
Organism: Acidobacteriota bacterium; assembly: GCA_021804655.1. Classification (GTDB taxonomy): domain Bacteria; phylum Acidobacteriota; class Terriglobia; order Terriglobales; family Acidobacteriaceae; genus Acidicapsa. The sequence goes on along the minus strand of JAJZHE010000101.1, from coordinate 5,734 downwards.
GATCTGGTTGGCGCGAACGTCAGATTACCCAGCCAGCTTCTTCTCGTTCAAATTACGAGAGAACTCCAGTTTTCAGTGGCTGAGTTTTCCGGGGGCAGGTCAGTCGGCTTCAGGCTTTCGTTGATGGATGAAACACTCTCTACTCATTTTGAGGTTGATTTTCCAGTTTCCTGCTATTTTTCCTTTTTCAGATTTCGTTTGATTTCTTCGACTGCCGCACGAATTTGGTTAGGAGTTCCAATCAGCAGGAACTCTTCACATCGTATTCTCTCCTCTACTCCTGGAAGAGCATGAGACGGTGCCAGCAGTCCCGAATAACGAAGCACTGGACGAAGGATGGTGAAGTGATTTTCAATCGGCACGTCATCAACCAAGTAGCTTCTGATCGACTTCTCGTTCGGGTCCGCAGGGCCGATTCGCTCTGTGCTCATTAGCCAGGAGGTTCTGCGATCTTCCGCGTACACATGCTTTCCCGTTTTTATATCGAGACCCACTATCGGCTGCTCATTGAGCACGCTTGACTGAGGAATGTACAAACCGATCGCCGGAGAGTGTTCAGGATCATTCCCTTTCACCAGCAATGCAAAAGAACCAAATCTCTTCGGGCTGCCTTTGGAGTAAAAGGGAAACCGTATCTTGTTCTGGTCGTCCAGCGAACCGGTCTGCCACTGCCCCTGCTCATCAATCCACATCACCGTGTGATAGCCCGCGCTGTAGACGATACGCACTCCTGCGTCCATGAGTCCCTTGGAAAGATCAGTATTGGTTGCCAGGCGCGCAGGAAAATGATCTCCGCCAATATATTCCCGTACTTCAGGACGCAACACCGGATCGCCATTCGTCTTTGTGGCATTTGGGCCGAATTGGTAAATCGCGCTGTAGCGCATCCCAGGCTTCCACATCTGTTCCTGCCCAGGGTCACGTGCATACGTCATGGAATATACAAATTCAAAAACAGGAAGTGCATTACCCGCCAGACCCGAAGCGTCCTGGAAGAATCCGGAAAAATCAAATTCGCTTCTCAGCTGATCCTGCAACGGCACCTTGCCATCATCCAGTCCATCCGTGTCCTTTGTCCCTTGCGGAAAATCCCTCCATGGTGGAAGCGCAAAATTGAATCCAGGATTCAGAAACAGTCCCAGAAAGAGCGCATAATTGCTGAATCGCCCTCTTACCGCTGGAACAGTCGTATCGTAAAGAGAAGCAGCATCCTCGGCTCCAAGCAGATAACTCGCGTATGCGTTTCCTTCCGTCGTGGAAACAGCTCCTGCCGCACTGTACCCCGAGGTCTGAAGATTGGTGAAAGTATTTGAAGTTAGCTGACTCGGGGTCGTCTGGTCGGCAACCTGCGATTGCCACATGCCACCGAAGGTCAGATCATGCTTCCCACGCACCCACTGCATATTGTCCTGGAGTGTGTTCGTCCGGGCATAATTATCCTGGCTTGCCGAGAAGTTAAACAGCGCCCAGGATCCGGGTGAATTCGGTCCGGCAAAAGTAACAGGAGGAAAGTCCTGACCAGCAAGTCCGGTTGGTGTCCCGGCAAGCCCTGCTTTTGTGGCCCAGTCTCCCGAGGTGGTCGCATTCTCCAAAGGGTTGTCTAAACTATTGAATTGGTATCCAAACACATTGATCAGGTTCGGCGTGATTGTCTGTGTATCTTTCACCTGGTAAAGCTTGGTCGACTCTGGGGAGTATCTGGCAGAGGCATAGGGAAGCGGCAGCATCGTGGGGAATGTGCGCGGAATACCAGTGTCAACCTGGGATCCATCCTGCGCGACAAAGGCCAGACGGTTCGAGTTCGTAATGGAATAATCGAGCTTACCGATAAACATGTCCTGGTTGAATCCGTCGTTATAGCCGTTCGAATAGTTATTCACAATCGACGAATTCATGGGTTGCGGAAGCTGCGCCTGAAGAAACTGCGAAATAGGGGAGATTCGGTTCTGCGGAATGATGTTCCCCGGGAACTGTTGCCTGGAGCATATGTTACCCACGCAGTTTGTCGTCGCTTCGTCATAGATTGGCACCGGCAGCGCGCTGAAGTCTCCCTGACGCTCCGCCAGCGTCGGAATCGTGGTGATCACAGGATTTTGTCCCTGTAGCAATCTGTAACCGTCATAGTTGAAAAAGAAGAACATCCGTTTTTTTGAGAATCGGGCCGCCGAGGCTTGCGCCAAACTCATTCTGGTGTTCCACCGGAGTCGAACTCGCAAAATAGCCCGCTGCATCAAAGGCCGTATTGCGAAGATTTTCGTAAATATTTCCATGAAACTGACTCGTGCCAGATTTGATAACGATGTTCACGACGCCCGCGCCAGTATAGTAAGCCGGAATACCACTGGTTAGAACCTGTGAATCGCTCACTGCTTCCAATGGAGTATCGCCGGTGACTGTTCTTAAATCGCCTCCGATCAGGGCTTCCGGCGCAGGCATACCGTTCACATATATCTGCGAAGCCTCGGCGGCGCCACCGTTCAACTTGAACGTGGCATTTCCTCCCTGAGTCACGCCCGGGGCCAAACTCACAAATCCCAGCGGATTTTTCGGCCCGTTCGCCATCGCGATCGGCAGGCTGTTGTATACCTCATGTGGAATCTCTGTCTCCAAAGTTCCATTCGTAGTGTCTATCTGAGGTGCAAGTGCGCTCACGGTAACCGTCTGCCCTGCGCTGCCCACTTTCAACTGCATATTCAGCCCGACGGTGCCGAATGCCACAACCGTCACATTATCCTGAACCAGCTTCTCAAATCCCGGCACATTCACCGCAACATGGTATTGCCCTGGTTCTAGATTTGGAAGGTCGTAAAACCCGGCACTGGTGGTCCGGGCCGTTATGCTCTGGCCCGTATCAGTCTTGGTAGCCGTCACTGTGGCCGACGACACTACGGCTCCGGATTGATCGGTGACAGTGCCTTGAATGGAACCGCTGCCCAGTGTCTGGGCAGCCATGGAGGTGGACATCAAGATCGCGCAAACAGTGAACAGGAAGGCGAAACCCACCTGAAACAGATACGTCCTCCCACCGCTTTCTGCGAAACGGTGCCCCTTCATGCAAAACGCGCGACTGGCTAAATTGCTCATGCAAATGACCTCCTGTTGTGGGCATGAAAAACATGCCTGTTTGAACTGTCTTTGGTGTTCATCTCGTTTTTCGTTCGCACCACTGATCGTTCACAGTGGCTACCCGCTGAACACGCAGAACTCCAGAACAATCGTCGCAAATTTGCAAACAGGACACTATTTACCTATTGCCTTTACGACACGCGAACAATAGCGTTACGAAATTGCTTTTGTCAACTGACTTTGCGGTTGGGCAAGAGACTGCGTGTGCGTGCGATCGCGAAATCTGCACGGCTGTTGATCCAAGCCTTTTGTTTAGAGCGGATTCATCAACAGGTACGGCCTCAAGCTGGAGACTTCTGCATGAGTCAAGTGGCTTGAATTGCTTCCTGCATAAGCAGAAAGCAATTCAAGCTGTGGACTGATGCGCCGACGGAGTTGATTGAGCCGCTGCGGCCTGACCAAAGCGACGCAGGGTCAAGCGAGGTCGGCCGTGGGCCTCGAACCGGCCCTGTCCGGAGCACATTCTATCGCTCTTGCAGACTGCGCTCTACCCAACCTGCACTGTCAGCATTGAAATTGATCCCCCATCGACACCTTCGACCGGGAAGTGAATCGATTCACCCTCCTGCCGCGTACCGAGCACATACAGCAGCGGCAAGTAGTGGTCCGGCGTTGGAACCGAGAGGATCGCCTCCGGCCCGAGCGATTCATAGTTGATCAGCGATTTGTATTCACTCGCAAGCATCCTCTGCTTCGCCTCTGTTTCGAAACGAATGGCCCAGTCATACGGGTCAGGCATCTGCCGTCCCCAGGCATACGCGTGCAGGTTATGAACGAGATTGCCGCTGCCGACGATCAGGATGCCTTCTTCCCGCAAAGGTGCCAGCTTCCTGCCCACTTCAAAATGAAAGAAGCCAGGCTGCCCTTCATCGATGCTGAGCTGTACCACCGGAATCTCCGCTTCCGGATAAACATGCGCAAGAACAGACCATGTTCCGTGATCGAGTCCCCAGGAATCATCCAGTACAACCGGCAGCGGAGCCAGCATCTGCTGCACGCGACGAGCAAGATCGGGATCGCCTGGAGCCGGATATCTCACCTGATAAAGCTCGCGCGGAAAGCCACCGAAATCGTGGATGGTTCTGGGTGCTGTGCTCACCGTGATGCCCGTTCCAGAAACAAACCAGTGGGCAGAGATCGAGAGAATGGCCTTCGGCTTCGCAATCTGCCTGCCGATCTTCCGCCACGCCTCCGTATAGCGGTTGTTCGTGACTGCATTCATCGGATTGCCATGTCCGAAGAAGATGGTCGGCAATACTTCACTCATGGCGAAACACCTCCCTGGAATTCCCGCCAGGCAGCACTGCGGAACACGGCTGCATCCGTACGTCCGCGCTGCATCCAGATATAAATTAAGGTGACAATATAGTGGTGGCCAGAGACGGGATCGAACCGCCGACGCCGGCCTTTTCAGGGCCGCGCTCTACCACTGAGCTATCTGGCCTCAGTGCGTGATACGGTTGCGATGTTGGCGCTGGATCGTGGAAGCTCCGCGCTGGCTGACAACCACTGCCAGTATAGCAAGAGCGCCGGAGGGTGCAAAGACCCTGCATGCAGCGGCTGCGCAACTGGCGCCGCGCGCATGCTGCTCATTCGATGGCCGCGGGCGCGTTGTGGCGCAGGACGCAGTCAAAGAAGCACGAGCAGCGAGGAAGAGCGTGAATGGTTGAATGGAGAAATCGGCTGCGCAAGCTGGAGCTGCCAGCCGCGCTGCTGCTGCTGAGCGCGTTGTGGTCCGCGCATGCGCTGCGGCCTCTGCTGCTGCCGGACGCATGGATGCCTGAGTCAGCCGCGCGGCTGACTGCGCCACTGGCTGCGCTGATATTTGTCGGCTGCGCAGCCGTGGTTTCGGTTCGGCGGCGCGCGGGGATTATTTCCACCGGGGAGCTTGCGCAGTGGCTGCTGGCGGGTTGCGGCTTTTTCCTGTTGTCCGCGCTGCTCACCACAGTTGCGGACACGCAGCGGTTTGCGCTGATGGCGCTGGTGCCGTGGTTGACGGCAGTGCTGCAACCGTACTGGAGTGGGCGCGAGCATGGGACGAAAGATGATTTGTTGCCCGCGCTGCTGTGCCTGGTCGGCATGCTGCTGCTGTTTCCGTTTGCCCTGCCGCGCGGAGCGGCTGAGTGGCGAGGCGCGCTGATGGGCGGAATTGCCATAGCAGGGCTAACCATAGCGGGACTAGCCGTCGCGGGCTGCTTTGTCGCGCGTGAACAGCGCGGACATCCGCGGGCGTTGGTGTTGCAGCGCATGCCGCAGCAGATGGCCGTGGCCACTTTGCCCGCACTCTGGCCGCTGGCTCTGCCTCAGAGTGTTCATGCTCTTGCAGGGTTGAGCGCGCAACAGACTGCGGTGCTGGCGCTGTGGACGCTGGGCGTGGAGTTGCCCGCGCTCGCCTTGCTCTGGTGGCTGCTGGCGCGGATGCGCGCGACACAGGCAGCACTGCGCTTTGTGCTGGCTCCTGTGCTGGCGGCGCTGGCCGCAAGAGCAATGACGGGAGCATCTGCCAATCTCGCGGAGTGGGCCGGTGCGGCAGCCGTGATGGCAGGCGCAGCATGGATGCTGCTGGCCGCGCCGAAGACGGATACGACAACTTCGCTTTTCACCTGAC
>JAJZHE010000100.1 GCA_021804655.1 Acidobacteriota bacterium | reverse complement strand
AAAGCGTCGGCCACGGCGGCGGCTTCTGTGGCGGCTCGGGCTGAGTGGACGCGCACGATCGAAGCGCCGACAAGAATCGCAGCCGTCAAACCGGCAACACTGGCGATTTCCATGGAAGCCGCACTTCTCACTTCCCTGCCCAGACGCGCCGCCAGCGCTTGACGCAGAAACGACTTGCGCGAAAGGCCAGCCAGCAACGGACGCCCCAGGGCCAGAAGCTGCGACTGATGCCGTAACAGCGCGAAATTTTCGCCCATTCGCTTGCCAAAACCGTAGCCCGGATCGAGCACAATCGCCGATGACGGAATGCCTGCCTGCATGGCCCGTTGCAGCGAGTTGCGCAGGCCATCGAGAACCGTTGCAAGCATCTGAGACGAATCCAGCGTGGGTTGTCGCAGCCATTCATCCGGTCTGCCACGCGTGTGCATCAGCACCACTCCGCCGTGTTCTTCTGCGCACACCTGAGGCATCGCCGGATCCCACGAGAAGCCGCTGACATCGTTGACGATCTCCGCACCTGCGCGCAGGGCAGCTCGCGCGGTCTCGGCTTTGTACGTGTCAATCGATACGACGGCGGCAGGACGCGCGCGCAACAGCATCTCCAGCGCAGGCAATAAGCGATCCTGCTCCTGCTGCGCGCTGACTGATGCCTGGAGCGGGTCGCCAGCATGGGAGCTAGGACGCGTACTCTCCGCGCCCAGATCAATGATCTCCGCACCATGACGCATCAGTCGCAGCGCCTGCTCCACAGCGCGCTCTGGCTCCAGAAAACGCCCACCATCGGAGAACGAATCTGCTGTGATGTTGACCACGCCCATGACGACGGTGCGTCGCCCCAGTTCAACGGAACGAGTGCGCAGTTGCCACTGGGTGGGAACGCGTTCAGAGACGCTCATCCTGTGGTCCGGGGTTGGATCGGCGATGCCACAGATGCGCTACTTCCCTGCCCTGAGCGGCGTCCGGACTGAATGCGTATGGAGACGTGAACGAGGCCCAGCGCGGCGGGAGTGACGCCTGGGATGCGACTGGCCTGCCCAATGGTAACTGGGCGCACGCGACCCAGCTTTTCCTGCATCTCACGCGAAAGTCCACTGATGACCGTGTAGTCGAGCCACTCCGGAATGCGCACAGTCTCGGCATCCTTCAGCTTCTGAATCGCGCGTTTCTGCTGGTCCAGATAGCCAACAAACTTGATCTCCGTCTCCACCGCGCGCAGTTCATTGCGGCGGATGGCGGCGAGTTGGTCGGGGGAGTTGACAAGCATGGGCGCAAGCACTGGATCGGCTTGCATTGCCTCACTGAGAGCGGGCATGAGTTTGTCGATGGTGATCTCCGGGCGTCGGAGCAACTGCGCCCAGGTTTGCCCGGCGACTGCGCTGATGGGCAATTCAGGAGCCACCGCGGCCAGTCGATCTGCCTGCACCTTCTGCGTTTCAATCAGACGCTGAAGTCGCTGCATGCGCTGCTGCTTCTGCTCGAAGGCGGTCCATCTTTCGTCATCGATCAGCCCCAGCTTGCGTGCATATGGAGTCAGTCTACGGTCGGCATTGTCGATGCGAAGATGCAGGCGAAACTCCGCGCGCGAGGTAAACATGCGATACGGCTCATTCGTCCCTTTGGAGATGAGGTCATCGATGAGGATGCCGGTGTATCCTTCGCTGCGATCCAGCGTGAATGGCTGTCTTCCGCCAAGCAGGAGCGCTGCATTGATGCCGGCCATGATGCCCTGGCATCCTGCCTCTTCATATCCACTGGTGCCGTTGATCTGGCCGGCAAGAAACAGCCCCGCGATGCACTTGACCTGCAACGTGCGATCCAGTTCGGTCGCGTCTACGCTGTCGTACTCAATCGCGTAGCCGGGGCGCAGCATCTCGGCGGATTCCAGGCCGGGAATCGAGCGCACCATCTGCCATTGCACTTCCATCGGCAACGATGTGGACATGCCGTTGATGTAGACCTCGTGCGTGGAAAGCCCCTCTGGTTCAAGGAAAAACTGGTGCTGCGACTTGTCTGGAAATTTGACAATCTTGTCTTCAATCGACGGGCAGTAGCGCGGCCCCACGCCTTCAATCTGGCCGGAGTACATCGCTGAACGGCCTACATTTTCACGAATGATGCGCAGTGTCTCCGGCGTTGTCCAGGCAATGTGACAACTGATCTGCGGCTGCACGATGCGCGTGGTGCGAAAGCTGAAAGGCGTCGGATCAGCGTCGCCGGGCTGCTCTTCAAAGGTTTCCCAGCGAATGGTGCGCCCATCAAGTCGCGGCGGCGTTCCGGTCTTGAGCCGCGTAGTGCGCAGGCCTAGACGACGCAGTGCTTCGCCGAGCAGGACGCTGGCCGGTTCGCCGCTTCGTCCCGCGGGATAGCGTTCTTCGCCGCAGTGAATCAGGCCGTTGAGAAATGTTCCGGTGGTGATGATGGTGGCTCCGGCCAGCAATTGGCGACCATCCCTCAGCTTCAGCCCGCAAACGCGCCGCATGGGACGACCCTCCGGATCGGCGTCGCGTGCTTCCTCCTTCAGGATTAAATCCACAGCTTCTGCCTGGCGGATGTGCAGGTTGGGCTGCGCTTCCAGAACTCCCCGCATCTTCACGCGATAGAGCGCCTTGTCGCACTGCGCGCGTGGACTCCAGACGGCGGGACCGCGCGATGTGTTCAAGAGGCGAAACTGAATGCCGACAGCATCGGCGACCTCACCCATGATGCCGCCGAGCGCGTCGATCTCGCGGACCAGATGGCCTTTCGCGATGCCTCCGACGGCCGGATTGCAGCTCATCTGCGCGATCAGGTCGAGATTCATTGTGATGATCGCCGTGCGCAGACCCATCCGCGCGGCAGCCATCGCCGCTTCACAACCGGCGTGACCTGCGCCGACCACGGCGACATCGTACTCTTCGATGAAACTCATCCTGACTCCATTCTACGGAGTCGCGAAGAAAAGCGAAATGCGCGAACGAAATGGACAAGGCTTATTTCATCGACCAGAAGCGTCACAAGGTGCCTCGGCGGAAACCCGCAAACCAAGCGGGTTGCCGCGAATCGACCGGAATCACTTTGACATCGATGAAACACGCTCAAGCCAGCGCGCGGCAAATCAGTGATGCGCTCTTCAGAAGTGAAAGATCAGATCGCTGGCGGCCACAAATTCCGTGCGATGCCGACCCAGGTCGTAGCCGCGCAGATTCCAGCTATGGTCCAGCCGAATCTCCGGCCGTAACTGCACAGTGGAGCCAAACCAGTGCTGCCAGGAGAGGGTGTTTTCCGTGTATCGAGTGGCGAATCCGGTTCGCTGCCCTTTCTGATCGTCGAGCATGTCGCTGCGGAACGAGAGGATATCGTGCGGAGAGAGTTCATGCTCGATGTAGTTCACCGCGGCGTATTCAGGGGCAGTGCAACGCTGCTCGCCAAACGCACAGGTCGCGCCGTCAGTCCCCGTCTCAATCGGCAACGAACCGCCGACGGCAGGCACCTCCGTCTCGTACATGTACCAGGCTTCGCTGGCGATATGCCATCGGCGCGTAAAGCGGTGATACCAGGTGACGTCATACTGCTGCATGTTGTTGTACGCATATTTGCCGTCGTTGATGCCGTTCAGGCAAGCGTAAATATTGTCGTTGACTGAGGCACTGGTGTAACTGACACAAGCCGTCGCGGAAGATTTTGCATCCGGAGTCCAGAGCGCGACATCATGCCCTCCTGTAAGGCCAGCCTGCACCAGCCAGCGGTCGTTGAGCTTGACCGTTGCCATGGCACCGGTATCCGTAAATGGATCGACCGTGTACAAAAGAGAGTGGCTGTACATGTAGTTGCCCGGCGCGAGCTGCGCTTCAATGCCGGGCAGAGAGATGAATCGCCCGATGCGCAGAATCATTCCCTGCGCGACATGAGGGAAGTAGAGATCGAGATACTCCATCGTTGGATCGAAACCGTACTGATGATGGTCTGTGACCCATTGACGATATCCGTAGCCCTTGTCGATGGTGTAGCGATAGTCCGTGCCAAAGAGAGCGGTCAGGTGATATCCCCAGTCAAAGTGTTTCTGCTGCACAGTGTCTGGCAGCCGCTCGGCGTAGAGCACCGCCTGCCCCAGTTCAGCTCGATTGGGATAGGCGTCGTCCGAGACGGGGTCGTTCCTGAAGCCGGAGGTACTTGCATCCACAACCGGCTCAACCCAGCCGTATACCTTGCTGCGCACGCGAGCCAGACGGGCGTCGCCCATCCAGGCTGTCATCAACGGGTAACTGTTCGTGTCTGGCTCCCCGATCACAGGCGAGCCGCCGTAACTCCAGTCCGAACTGGGAAATGGCGGCGAATCGAGCGGCGAGGGAGCACCGCGACGAGCAGGAGATGTTGCACTGGCGGTTTGCGGCTTCCAGTCGGAAGCGTAGTAGTCCTTCAAGCGGTGAAAGAAGTTTGGACGCGGTGAATTAGCCGCAGGTGAATTAGCCACTGAAGAAGCCGTTGACTGCGCCACCGCTGCCAAAGAAAAAAACGCTGTTAGGAAAAAGAGGAAAAAAGCCTGCCAAAATGATGCGGGAGATTCAAGCCATTTCTTATACACGGCAATCCACGATAGATAAATTTTGTTGCAAATATAACGAGATTTTATCAGAGGGAACACTTGCGTAGCGGCTTCATGGAAATGAATTTTCCGTATCCCTCAAATTCCAAACTCGGCTGATCCAAAGCAACGCGTCAAAAGTAGATGGGATATAACTTCCTTCCACTGGGAACGGATATACTTCTGGACGACGGTCATCGACCTGGCAAAGCGTCGTACAAATTTAGCTCGCTTGCCTGACAGCTCAAACCATCGGAGTGCAGAATGCAGTCACGAATTGTGGGAACAACGATGCCAGTGCTCGAATTCCTGCTCGATCACAACGATTGTGTGATCTCGGAAGCGGGCGAGTTATCGTGGATGTCGAGTTCGGTCCAGATGACCACCCATACGCAATTCGGCGGTGGGGGCGGATTTTTCGGGGCACTGAAGCGCGTTGTGGGCGGCGGATCGCTTTTCATGACGGAGTATCGCGCGTTTGGATCGCCCGGCGAAGTGGCTTTTGCAACGCGCGTACCCGGTCATATCGTGCCGGTCGAAGTTCGGCCAGGCCAGGAGTACTTGATCCACCGTCATGGATTTCTGTGTGCAACCGAGCAGATTCAACTTTCGATCGGCTTTCAGCAATCGCTCGGAGCGGGTATCTTCGGCGGAGATGGTTTCCTGCTCCAGCGCGTTGGCGGAGTGGGAACGGCGTGGCTGGAGCTTTCCGGCGAGGTGGTCACGCGCGATCTGGCTCCTGGTGAAACGCTGCTGGTTCATCCCGGACATGTGGGGGCGTTCCAGGCTTCCGTCGGCTTCCAGATTACGACGGTGCGTGGAATCAAAAATATGATCTTTGGCGGCGATGGCATCTTTCTGGCCGCGCTGACCGGCCCAGGCCGCATCTGGCTGCAGACGCTGCCGCTGGCCAAACTCGCGCACCAGATTCAGCAATATCTACCTTCGGCACAACAAGAGAGCGTGCAAGGTGGCGTTGTGGGCGGCATCGTCGGCTCCATTCTGGATGGCATGCGATAGCGGTGGAGCAGATCAGTTTGCATCGCGCCGAATTTGCTTGCAGTGAATCTCTGGACACTGCAAGCGATAACCTGCGAGGGTTGCAATTACAGGATTTCATGAGTTTCTTTGCTTGCCACACTGCACATATTTTGCAGATAATCTGTGTGGCCGTCGCATGGCTACTCTTCGCACTGACGATTCCAGCGCAAGCTCGCGCGCCGCGCATTAACCAGAAGAACGCACACAACGGCTTAGGGCGTGATCCACAGGCAAAGGCAAGCTACATTGGCTCCGAGGCTTGCTCGCACTGTCACCTGGGAATTGCACGCAGCTTTGCCGCAGCCAGCATGGGTCATTCGCTGACAGAAATTACGCCGAAGTTTCTGAAGACGCTGTCACTGCCCGCTTCCTACACCGATCCCAACACGCACCACTCCTACAGCGTGTATGCACAAGACGGCAGGCTGTGGCAGTCGGAGTTTCAGTCCACGCCTGGAGGTGAACCGCCGTCGAATTCCGCTTCACCTGAGCAGGATATCTTCCGCTCCACGCATCCGATTCAGTGGATCATCGGAACGGGCGAAAACGGTTATGGCGGGCTGCTGACGCGTGGCGGATACCTGTTTCAAGCGCCGCTGTCATACTATTCTGCGGCAGGCAAGTGGCAACTTTCTCCCGGCTATGAACATGCTGATTACGGCTTCAACCGGATCATACAACCGGGTTGCATCTATTGCCATAGCGGGCGTCCTCAGCCCGTTTCCGGATATGACGGCAAGTATGAAAATCAGCCGTTTGCTCATGTTTCGATTGGCTGTGAGAACTGCCATGGACCAGGATCGGTTCACTTGGATGCAATGGACCTGGGCGAAGAGGTGAAAGGCCGCGACAACACGATCGTGAACCCAGCTCGACTCACGCGTGAGCTGTCCGACAACATCTGCATGTCATGCCATGAAATCGGCGACGCGCGCGTCCTGGAGCAAGGCAAAACCTATCAGGACTTCCGGCCAGGCCAGCCTCTGAGTCAAACGCTGTCTGTCTTCAACGTTGCACCAACACGCCAGAATCCACCGGACGAAGATCATCTGGAGCACTACTCGTCGATGACGCTGAGCAAGTGCTATCGGGCCAGTCTCGGAAAGCTACCTGCACAACAGATGCGCTGCATCACCTGCCACGATCCACATGTGGAGCCAACTCATGCAGAGGCACCCGCCTACTTCAATGCCAAGTGCATGCAATGTCACACGCAAACGAGCTGCACAAAGCCAATCGCGCTGCGCCGCGCAACCACGCCTGCGGACAACTGCATCGGCTGCCACATGCCGCGACGTCCAATCACGACAATCTCTCATTCCTCGGCGACGAATCATCGCATTCTGGCGCGTCCGGGCGAACCTCTGCCGGACGCAATCTTCCAGCAGGCTTCTCCGGAGATGCCACAGTTGATCGACCTGGACGCACCCTCAGGACATCCACTGCCATCCCTGCGTACGCGCATGCTTGCCGATCGCATCCTGATGGACAAGCGCTCTGCAGACGAGCGCGTAGGTTTCGATGCGGACTGGCGAAGCGCGTTGGTGAAGCTGGAGCAGACAGATGCAGAAGATGCACAGGTACAGACCAATCTTGGTCATCGCGACCTGCTGGATCAACAGTTCTCGAATGCAATCGTTCATCTGCAGCATGCGCTGCAACTTGATCGCCTTCAGCCCGAGGCCTGGGTTGATCTATCTGCCTCTCAGTCAAAACTTGGCATGACCGACGCAGCCATTGCATCAGCACAGCAGGCTGTGGCGCTGGACCCGTATGTTGCTCCTTTGCAGAAGACGCTGATTACTCGCCTGATCGATGCGCAACAGTATGACCAGGCTGTGAATGCGATGAAGCAGTATCTGACGCACTTTCCAGAGGACGATTTTATCCGCAAGGCGCTGGCCATTGCCGAGCAATGAGCGCTTCTGTCGATTGCCGAGGACTTTTCACCGGTTGAAACTTTCCCTGTAATTCTTTCGTCATCCGAGTATGACAATCCGCTGGCTTCGCGGGCGCTGCCCCGGGAACCTTTCTGCTCGCTGTGAGCTGGAAGCCATGCAAATTGTGCTGATGGGAGTTTGGTGTCTTCTGTCAGTGGTATTGACTGCGCAGCGAACGATGTTCGCTGCGCAGCCCGCCCATGGAAGCAGCACTTCGCACGCTGCGACGTATGTCGGTTCAGCCGCATGCCAATCCTGTCATTCGCAGATCGCAGCAAGTTTTTCCGCCTCCAGCATGGGGCGCTCCATGACGGTGGCAACTGCCACCTCAATGAACAGCTTTTCGTTACCACAGACGTTTTACAGTGCGGTTCTGGATCGCCATTACGAGATTGCAACAACCAATGGAAAAGTGACCGAAAGCGAATGGCAAACCGCTGCGGACGGACACGAAGTTTTTCGCGAGACACACCCGCTGCGCTGGATCATCGGCGCAAACGCCAACGGATTTGGCGGCATTGTCGAGCAATACGGCTATATGACTGAGGCGCCGGCGTCGTATTATCCGCAGACGGGAAAGTGGGATCTCTCGCCTGGATATCAGCGCGGTGACTACGGTTTCAGCCGTATCATCGCCCCAGGATGCATCTTCTGCCACAGTGGTCGCCCGCGCCCCGTCAACGAAACACTGGGAAAGTATGACGAACCGGCTTTCTCGCAACTGGCTATCGGATGCGAGAACTGTCATGGACCGGGTTCGGCGCACGTTGCGGCAATGAATGCGGGCAAAGCATGGCCGCCGGGCAAGGATCCCAGCATCGTCAATCCGCAGCATCTCACGAGGCAACGATCCGACGATATCTGCATGTCCTGCCATCAAACGGGCGATGCCCGCGCCTTTGAACCGGGTAAGTCCTATCTCGATTTTCGGCCAGGACAACCGCTCAGCCGCGTTCTCTCCATCCTGATGGTTCCGCCGACTCCGGAGCATCCGCCAACGCGCGACCACGTGCAGCATTATTACTCGATGACGCTGAGCAAGTGCTATCGGGCCAGTCTCAGCCAACCATCTGCACAACAGATGCGCTGCATCACCTGCCATGACCCGCATGTGGAGCCAACACGTGCCGAAGCTTCCGCCTACTTCAATGGCAAGTGCATGCAGTGCCATTCGACAGCAAACTGCAAGGCTTCGAAGTCGCTGCGCCACGCAACCACGCCTGCGGACAACTGCATCGGCTGCCACATGCCCAAACGTGACGATCTTGCGCTTTCTCACAGTGCACTCACCAACCATCGCATTGTGACAAGCGAAAATGAGCCGTTTCCTGCAGTGACTTTTCAGCAGACGACTACGGCACTGTCCAATCTGATCTATCTGGATCGTGATCCGGACGGGCAGCAAACGCCCTCACCACTCACGCTGCTGGATGCCTATGACCAGCTTCGCCACGATCATCCTGAATATCAGGCAGACTATGACCGTCTGCTCACGAAACTGGGCGCAACGCAGACCGAAAACGCCGATGTGCTCGCAAAGCTGGGACATCGCGAACTGAAGCAGGGTCAGGCGGTCGACGCGCTGACTCATCTGAAACAGGCCGGAACACTCGACCCCGATCTTCCGCGCGTCTTCGCAGATTTATCCGCACTCAGCGCGCAGCAAGGGGACAACGCCTCTGCGATTGCCTATGCGCAGCGTGCCGCAGCGCTGGACCCGTTCAACGCCAATCGCCGTCACGATCTCGTTGTCCGCCTGATCGACGCACAACAGTATTCCGCTGCCATCACAACCATGAAGCAATTCCTGATAGAGTTTCCTGAAGACACGTTCCTGCGCAATGCACTGGCCATCGCGGAACAGCCCTGACGCGGCAACTTCCGCATCACTCGTAGTAGGTTGCCGTCGTGCTGTCCGTCTCCCAGATGGTGCAGTCTTTCACGTGCACCCTGCCCTGAGTCATCTCGATCAACTGCGCGCTTGTCTCTTCATAAAAATAACGCGCCAGATTTTCCGCCGAGGGATTGATCTGCGTGAACGGCTCAAGCTCGTTCAGCATGTGATGATCGATCCGTTCAATGACCGGACGCATCACCTGCTTGAGCAGTTTGAAGTCCAGCAACAACCCGGCCTCATCAAGTGTCTGCCCTGCCAGCGTGACGCGCACTTTGTAGTTGTGTCCATGCGGATTTTCGCACTTTCCGCGATAGTTGCGCAGATAGTGCCCGGAGGAGAATCCCGATTCAACTGTGACTTCGTACATAGTTTGAGTTGCTTTCCAGCGCGCCTTGACCGGCGTGCATTTCAGAGGGTTACAGTTTGCGTCGGCGCGCTCTGTCGGCCAGCCGACGTTCTTCGCTGCGCCGATCCACCTGTTCAAAGAGATGTGTCATGATGCCGACCAGTGCAGAAGCCAAAGCGCCGACCAGCATCATCAGTGACAGCGTCTTCCACAGCGTGCCGTTCGTCGGCAGGCCGGGCTGAAAACCTGAGGGTACAAACGCCATGCCACCGGCGATCAGCGAAAAGACTGCAAGCGTGGCTGCGAGTGCATAAAAGTTGCGTGACATGAGATTCGCTCATCCCCTGTTTCCATTGTATGCGCGCAGCAATCCAGTGCAGGCGATCCGGTCGGAGGATCGCGACGACCTTATCGCCAGACGAAAAGTCCGAAGACAAAACGCGGCTGCTGGGTTGCCTCCCCCATCTGACGGGCATAATTGGCTGCATCGGCAAAACGACCATTCCAGGCAAAGCCAAGATAAGGGGCAAATTTGCGCGTGATCTCATAGCGAAGGCGAATGCCCGTATCCAGATCAGAGAGTCCTGAACCGACGCCGCGCGGCGCATCGTTCTGACTATAGAAGTTGAACTCGCCCTCCGGCTGAGCAATCAGCCGCTGCGTCAGCAGCACATCCTCCATCGCCACGATGCGCCCCGCCACTCGGCCTCCGTTCCGAAGATAAAGTGTGGGAGCAATCTCGAAGTGATACGGCGCGAGTCCTTCCACGCCAAGCGCAAACCATGCACGCGATGGGCCTGAATCGAGATCGAGCCTCAGTCCGGCTTGTGCATCGAAGTAACGCAGACGCGGAATCGGACGATCGTAGAGTGCTTCATGATCACCGTCGCTGACGGTCGCACCATTTGCAAACGCCTCCGACTTGATCCACAGGCGGTTCGTGTCTCCGCCGTGCCACGCCTCGCCATCCCAGCGAAACTCGTTCGATGCTCCGCTGGTGCGACCCTCAAGCTGATCCAGCATGACGTGAGTAAACTGGTGCTCCGGCATCACGGACGACATCTTCATCTGCTGCGCTTGCAGAGCGCCCCAGCGACCGAAAATCACAAGAAACAGGATGGAAATCATTCGCATATTTGAGTCGCGATAGCGTCGCAAA
>JAJZHE010000099.1 GCA_021804655.1 Acidobacteriota bacterium | reverse complement strand
GGTTCCGCTCTACCCGAGGGTCCGTCAACTCAGCAAAATACTTCAAGGGGTTGTCCATTTACCCTTGTCACAACTCGGCCGCAATTTGCATATTGCAAATCCGGTTCATTTATATGCGTCGGCCCTGGCGTGAATCGCCGTCTCGGCCAACGCTGCGCCGGTTCATGCTAGTCTGATTTTGAGGGGATTGAGATGAATATCACTTCGCCGTTTTTCGTTGTGCCGCTGCTGGCGGTGGTGTTTCTGAGCTGCGTTCTGTGGGCCACGCTCACGAGCAAGAAAAAAGAAGACTCGCACCACTAAAACGATCATCCCTGCAACAGGCAGAAAAAGCTGGCGGGATCGAAGCTCTGGGCTGCTAATCTGACCGTCGGCGAATTCACTGACGGCTGGTTCACTGAACCTGGGGATTTGGTGGCTGGGTTGCAGTTGAACTGGAAGCTGGAGCGGACTGCCCTGTCGAGCCAGACTTGCTTGTTGCGGGAACCGGAGAACTGCCCGCAGAACCGTTTGTATTTGAATTTTCTACATTCGAACCGTCTGGACGCGATGCGTCCGGGCGGTTTTTGGTGCTGGGAGCGGGTTGCGTGACGGCCGGGTTGACGGAGCCAGCGTCGGGCGCAGTATCGGGCGCAGGGGCCGAAGGCTGAGTTTCAGGCGAAGAGAAATCCGCATGGTGCTCGGCAGATTTGGCAGCGCGCGCGGAGCGCTCGACCGGCGCTGGAATAGTGGTGACGCTGAGAGTGATCGCCTGGACAGGTTGCGGATCGTCGCGCAGATGGAGATAGACAGTGGCAACACCCTGCGTCCGCGGCAGGTCAGCAAGGGTCAACTCGGAGCCGGTGAACTCAGGCGGAATCTGCTGGGCATTGGCCATCTCCGGAGTGGTTCCGATGGCGGAGATCAGGAAGAGATTGCTGCCGGTGAGCGTGCAGGGACGTGCCAGGGCGCGGAAGCAGTTCAAGCTGTCCAACTGCGGGAAGCGGATCAGCGAGCCAAGCGGAATCCAGTCTCCGGATACACCATTGGGAGCGATGACGCGAAGCTGGATGGGACCAAAGGCTGAAGAGCCGAAGCGCGCGAGCGGATCGAAGGTCGCGACGGCGGTGTGCGCATCTTCCAGCATGAGCGAGTTGTCGGCCAGGCTGAGGGTGGTCTGGAAGCTGCCGTCGGTGGCGGCGACCTCAACCTTTGCCTGCCGGGGAAATATGTCTGGAACGTGGGAGCGCAGAAAGAGAACGATCTTGCGATCCAGAACGAAGTCGCTGGCGCTGCCCAGATGCAGCGTGTCGGGGGCTTCGCCGGAGGGGGATGGCTGGGATTTGCTGAGCAGCTCGATCTGCGGTCGGTGCGGTGCGACGGTGGCTGGGGCGTGCAGTTCGCGCCCGTCCCGCAGGGTGACGTGAGCCATGTAATCGGGGCCAGGCTGGAGCGTCGAGGTGACGCCGGTGGCCGTGAGCGTGAGCTGATCGTGGTCGCCGACGCGGTGCAGCGCGGCGGGAGCGAAGGTGATGCCGGCCAGATCGACGGATCTGACCTCATCGAGGCGATTACCGCGCAGGACTGCGATGGTGTCGCCCGCATTCAACTGAAAGCTGTCGAGTGCGGCTGCTTCCGCGTAGGTCTGCAGCGGGATGGACTGCGGCTTGTCCAGGCCAAACTGGTGGACAAGCACGGAAATCTGGCCCGGAGCAGCGCTTTGCAGCGGAAGAGTCAGTTCCAGCTCTCCGGCTTTGGAGGGCTTCCATGGAATATCCGCGGGCGCGCCGTCCCCGGTCTGCAACTGGACGCTCTGGATGCAGAGTGGATTGGAGCCTTCCAGATGAAAGGTATCGCGCCTGCCAACGATCAGCGCGCTGTGGTCTGCGGCATCAGCGGTCCATCCGCCGGGGTGAGGCATGGTGAGGGTGAACTCCGGTCCCTGCCACGAGTCGTAGCCCCAGGAGCCGCGAATCTGACCGGTGACCTGGGGCGCGCCGAGCAGCGGAAGCGGCTTCTCAAGCACGAATCCCCCGCCGGTGATGTCGCGCCGCAAAGGCACATCAAAGGCGGCGGGCGGGTGCATCTGATCGTCGGCGACCGGCTGAACATGCAGCGTGAGCGTGGAGGCCATGGACGAAGCGAAGACCAGCGGCGCGCCATCGACCTGAAGGACGAGCGCAGGCTGAAGCGCGCACTGGTTTTGTGCCGGGTTGACGGGGCGCAACTGGGGCAGATGCGAGGGGATTTGATCAGGTGTCAGGATTGGCGGCAAAGCCACGACGATCACGGACTTCGGGTCGCGGAAAGACGGGGGAACATTGAGGCGCAGATTGAGGGTTTCGCCTTGCTGCTCGGGGCGTTCGGCGGGATCCTTGAGCGGCAGCGCAAGCGCGGGAATGTACTGATATTTGGCGGTGTGCATGCCGCTGAAGATGCGGACGGCATCGACGATGGCGCCGACGTAGGGGCTGTACATGCCGCCCCCGGCAGCCGTGGAGTAGCTGAGCTGATTCATCAGATCGGCAGCCGAGCCGTTGGCGATCTGAGTGACGCGGGATTGGGCGGTGCTGTCGTCGAGGACCATGCCGTCGGTGTGCTGGACGAGGCAGGGCGCCTGCTGTTCGGTGGGTTTGTCGAAGCACTGCTGATCGATCCGCATGCCGAGGGTGCGAGCGGCGAGTTCGGAGTCCTGCTTGAGATGTGTGGGGTCGTTGGCGGCGGCGGTGTGAACTTCCGCGAGGTAGGCGTTGAGTCGAAGACGATCCCAGCTTGCCTGTTGCAGGTCCTGAGCGGCGCGCACAAAGGCTCCTGGCCGACCGCGGACGGCATGGCGAAGCGTGCTGAAGTCGCCCGATGTCTCTGGCGCGAGGAAAAGCAGCGCGTGCTGAGCCTCAGGCGGGACAACGATGAAGACGCCTTCTTCGCGAACCGACTGGGTCCAGGTGTCCACGCGGTGAAACCATTCATCCGGTGGGGGGTTGGTGGCTCCGCGCAGAAAGGCGACGATGAGGACATAGCGCGCAGACTGGCTCTGGGGAAAGTCGGGGTGAATCCAAAGTCGGTCGCCGGACTCCAGCCACGGCACCTGCGCAATGGGCAGCGTGCGACCGTGACGCAGGACATGCACATCGATCTTTGGTCCGAGCAGATCGAAAGCAGGCGCATCGGCGAACACAAAACTCCGGCAAAGGATACCGAAGACAAGCAAACCCCAAAATAGGCCGCGACGCAGCATACCCGTATTGTACGTTTGAGCTGATGGAAAGGCCGTGAAAATGATGAAGAAGGGGATAGGAACGACACTGGAAGAACACTTGACACGGTCAAAAGGAAACAACGGAAATTTGAGTGAGACAGGTGAACGGGGCAGATTGCTCTCCCTGTGAGTGGAGGAAAAGCTATAGTTGCAGGACAATAGAAAAAGACGATATACATTTCATCCGTTGCCCTCGCGCGGACGTACTTCTCAGTGAAGAGGGAGAACGACCGAGTCTTGAGCAGGGAAGAACTAGAAGAAAGGTAGATGAAGATGAGCACGATGCATAAAAATGGGCTGAGCATGCCGTCGGCAGAGATGACGATCCCCGAAGCAGAGGAACTGATCGAAGAGACGCTGGAGAATCTGGCCGGGCTGGGCAATGCAGCCTTGCAAGGGGCGCTGCGCTTCCTTGCGCCCGAGGGGTATCAGGTTGTGGTGGAGTTGTGCAGTGATAATGGGCGCAGCAAGCGGCGGAGCGCATCGGTTTCAAGCTGGAATCCGGAAGAAGACGAGATTCGGATTTATTTTGAGCGCGCCAATGACGAAGAGGACCATGGCGTACCGGTCGATCCCTGGAACCGCGCGAACACGCCGATACGCATGAGGAATGCAGGGCGAGGAGCGCATTCAGCTACGGCCCGTGCATGGACGCCTGAGCCATTGGCGCTGCTGCCAGAGGAGATGGACGCTGCGGTGGAGGAGTTGCGTGCAGCGCTGGCGGAAGCCGAACGTGGTGGGCACGCATTCATCGCGCTGAAGTGGTTTCGCGATGCCTTTCTGCCGCGCAAGATGTATGCCTGGACACGGCATCCGGAACAGCGGCAGATGATTCTGGCCGAGTCGATTCAGCGTGGATGCGTGGTGACGGGCAAAATTCCGAATCCGAAGTCCCCGGCGTTTCCGACGACGACGATCCAACTGCATCGCGAAGGCGAAGCGAACGTCTTCGATAAGCCAGAAGACGGGGCAAAAGCGGCGATTGCTGAAGAAGATCGCGAAGAGGTCTGAGAAGCAAAACGAGCGCGGTGTCTGCGAACAATGTCCCAGACAAGCCTATCCGCGCAGCGTTTTCCCCGTCATCGCTCATTAAATAGAGCGATGACGGAAAAGATCGTCTTCTTCCTTGCCCGGACACCGCGTGCATCCGACGCAGCAGAAGAGCAACACGCCCACGGCCAGGGTGATGATCCCGGCGAGAAGCAAGCTCTCTGAAGAGAGCATGTGGATGAGTGTGCGCATCGTTGGAGCCTCGTTGAGTTTCTGGTGGATCAATCTCCACACTTCTTTAGACGCAATTCCGATATCGGCAGTTTCCCCGGCGTCGAGAATCAGCGTGAAAAGCACATCAGCAGGGAACTGTTGCTGGCAAGTGTAGCACCTGGAGGATTCGCTGGTATAGAGGAAAATATTGCTTGCATAAAGGCGAAAATAAAGCGAATATATATTCCACGAGGGGACCATGCCAGAGTCGGCGAAGCAGGCGCAAACGCTACAGCCGAAAGCGGCCTCGCGACGCGAACTGAACTGGATATTCGTGGACCTGAACTCGTTTTTTGCCTCCTGCGAGCAGGAAAATAGGCCGGAGCTGCGCAATCGCCCGGTGGCGGTGGTTCCCCTGGAAGCGGAGACAACCTGTTGCATTGCTGCGAGTTATGAGGCAAAGGTCTTTGGCGTGAAGACGGGGACGCTGGTAGGCGAGGCGCGCCGGATGTGCCCTGGGATCGTCTTTGTGGAGGCGCGGCACGATCTGTATGTCGAGTTTCATCATCGGATTGTGGCGGCGGTGGAAAGCTGCCTGCCGGTGACGGCGGTGCTGTCGATTGATGAGATGGCATGCCGATTGCTTGGACGAGAGCGCGAGCTGATGGAGGCTCTGCGGCTGGCAGAGCGCGTGAAGCAGGCGATTCGCGAGAAAGCTGGCGGGACGCTGCGCTGCTCGATGGGATTGGCGCCGAATCGATGGCTGGCGAAGATTGCCAGCGACATGGAGAAGCCAGATGGACTGGTGGCGTTGACGCCGGACCTTCTGGGCGATGCGCTGGCGGGGCTGGAGTTGCGCGATCTGCCGGGGATTGGCGCACGGACGGAGAAGCGGCTCCACGCGCAGGGCGTATCGACGATGGCGGAGCTGCTGGCCAGGAGCCGCGAACAGATGAATGAGTTGTGGGGATCGGTGTGGGGTGATCGCCTGTGGTATTGGCTGCGCGGAGAGGACTTTGACCTTGGCGAGACCGAGCATGCGAAGTCGATGGGGCACCAGCATGTGCTGGGGCCGGAGATGCGAACGATGGACAAGGCCTGGGCTGTAGCGCTGAAGCTGCTGCACAGGGCCGCGATGCGGATGCGCAAGGAGCAGTTGTGGGCCAGTCGGCTGAGCGTGAGCATGGGCTTTGTGGGCAAGGCTCCGGTGCGGTCGGTCTCCGCCTTTGGACCGGGACGCGCGGAGAGCTGGCACCGCGAAGCGGCGATGGTCGAGTGTCAGGATAATGCCATGCTGATTGCCGTGCTGCGCAGACTGTGGGAGACACGGCCGCGCGACAAGGCCCATGAACAGCCATTCTTTGTTTCTGTCACGTTGGGTGGGCTGGTGAGTGAGGCCGAGCATTCGCTGACGCTGTTTGATGACGAAGATGGCAGCCAGCAGCGCCGGAAGCTGTCGCGCGCGATGGATGCGCTGAACTGGAAGTATGGCATGAGCACGCTGGCTCCGGCGACGATGATGGCAGCGCTGAAGGCGGCTCCGACACGGATCGCGTTTGCGTCGATCCCGGAGATGTTTTGAGGGCGATGGGGAACGGACACGCAGGCAGGAACCAAGAATGGCATCCCGCGACGGTAGCGGCGCGCGGCAGGTGTGCGTAGACTGACAGCGTGGCTACACGCAAAACAGAGCGGACGAGTTATCGAGGACGGTTGGCGCCGTCGCCGACCGGGCTGCTGCATGTGGGCCATGCGCGAACCTTCTGGACGGCGAGCCAGCGCGCGCGGGATGCGGGCGGAACGCTGATTCTGCGCATGGACGATCTGGATCCGGAGCGCAGCCGTGAGGAGTATGCCGAAGCCGCGATGGAGGATCTACGCTGGCTGGGCATCCGCTGGCAGGAGGGTCCGGACAAGGGCGGCGCGCAGGGACCGTATCAGCAAAGCAGGCGACAGGCGCAGTATGAGGCTGCGTTGCACAAGCTGATTCGCCGGGGATTTGTCTATCCTTGCCGATGCTCGCGCCGGGAGTTGGCGTTGACCGCGCTGGCTCCGCACGAAGGGCATGCAACGCATGCCGCGGAGCTGGACGATGAGCCGATCTATCCGGGAACCTGTCGGACATTTGATGTAGAGCTGGCGCAGCTTCCCGGTCCCACGTCGGCGCGGTTGCTGCCGCAGAATGTGAACTGGCGGTTTCGCGTGCCAGACGGCGTTGCGGTGGAGTTTGTGGACCAGAACCTGGGGCCGCAACGCTTTGTGGCGGGCGTGGATTTTGGAGATTTTCTGGTGTGGCGGCGGGATCATGTGCCGAGCTATCAGCTTGCCTCCACGGTGGACGACGGAATGATGGAAATCTCCGAGGTGGTGCGCGGCGCGGACCTGCTGAAATCAACGGCGCGGCAGATGCTGTTGTTTCGTGCGCTGGGTTATCCGGCGCCGAACTGGTTTCACTGTGAGCTGGTGGCGGATCACAATGGGCAGCGGCTGGCCAAACGCCACGACGCGCTGGCGCTGCGCGCGCTGCGGCAACGCGGGCTGACGCCGATGAATATCCTGTCGGCTGCGATGCCGGTGGTGGCTTGAACAGACTCTACTTCAGCTTCAGCTCGAAGTGCAGTTCCGTGCGGGAGTCAAAGGAACTGATGCCTTTCGTGCTGCTTTTGAGTTTTCCCCTCTGCGCCCATACCTGATAGTCGTCGATCATTCCGATCTGCGCAAAACGGAAGCTGCCATTGTCCGTGCTGGTGAAGCTGCGGATGTTTTTGGTCTTCAGGTCTTCCAGAAAAACGGTGGCTCCGCTGACGGTTTTGTCCTGGCTATCGACGACGATGCCCTCGATATCGCGGCGGCTGAAGTTCTGGGCAAATGCTGCGGGTGACAGTGTCATCCCGCAGGCCAGGGTAAGCAAAAGGATGGGGATCGCGTAGCGGCAAAACAATCCGCGGCGCTTCGCTGAGGATGGGTCGGACACGATCATGCTTCGTCCTCGTTTTCTTCGTAGAAGTCGTCATCCTCGTCTTCGAGATCGTCGGAATCGACCTGGGCAAGTTCGAGAGGATCGATGGCAACGACCTCATATTCGGCACCACATTCGGCGCAGACGATGATATCGCCTTCATCGACGATCTCTTCGTCGATGTCGAGCGGGCTTTCGCACTCAGAACAATCCGGCATAGCAGGCAAGTCCTCCAGGTATTTTGTAGTCAATGGCCAGAACCGTTCGACAACAGTGGCAGGGCAATTATGATGGCTGCAAGAAGCAGCCCTGACTTGCCTAGTTTCAGGCGAGCGACGGGCCGTGGTCAAGCCCTGCGATGGACGGGTTGCAGCAGAGGATATCGGATGTGGGATGCGAACAGGAGAGGATGAAAACGATGAAACGCTGGAGTCGGTTGAGGACAATGTGTGCGGCGGTTGCGATGACCGCTGGATGTGCGGTCGTGCAGGCAGGACAAACGACGGCGCTCCAGGCCAGACCGGATTATGAAGCGTATGGAGCGCGACTGACCGCGCCTCCTGCTGACCCGGTGATTGCCGCAGCACTGCAACAGATTTCCAGCAGTCGCATCGAGAAGACGATCTCGACGCTGGTGGGGTTTGGCACGCGCAGCACGCTCTCCAGCATGGAGACCGATCTGCCGCCGGGGCAGGGAGTGACGGCGGCGGCGGACTGGATTTACGGACAGTTTGAGGCGATCAGCCAGCAGTGCGGCGGATGCCTGGAGGTGAAGCGCGATACGTTTGTGCAGCCGGTGTCGAGCCGCGTGGCGCGTCCGACGACGATCACGAACGTGTATGCGATTCTGCGCGGAAGTGAGGCGAAAGGACCGATCTTTCTGGTGACCGGGCACTACGATTCGCGCGACTCGGGGAATGAGGATGACCATGGCGCCGCGCCAGGAGCCAATGACGATGCCTCGGGCGTGGCGGTTTCGCTGGAGTCGGCGCGGGTGCTTTCACAGGCCAGCCGCAAGGCGCACTGGCCGGGAACCCTGGTCTTTGCGGCGGTGGCGGGCGAAGAGCAGGGATTGTATGGATCGACGCATCTGGCGAAGCTGGTCAGCAGCGAGGGATGGAATCTGGCCGGGGTGCTGAACGACGACATCGTGGGCGGGAATACCACGCCGGGCGACGCGTTGCAGCGCAAGGACGCGGTGCGGGTGTTTTCTGAGGGAGTTCCGGCGACGGCGGACCCGATGCAGGCGCGTCGGATCCGTGCGCTGGGCCTGATGGAAGATGCGCCAAGCAGGCAGCTTGCGCGAGCGATGGCCGAGGCCGCAAAGACTTATCTGAGTGGGCTACACGGGACACCGCGGTTTACGGTGTTTCTGGTGGCGCGTCCGGACCGGTATCTGCGCGGGGGCGACCACATGAGCTTTAACGCGCAGGGTTTTGCCGCGGTGCGCGTGACGGAGTGGCGCGAAGACTTCAACCATCAGCACCAGGATGTGCGCGTGGAAAATGGCGTGCAATATGGCGACCTGCTGAAGTTTGTGGACTTCCATTACGTGGCCAATGTGGCACGGGTGAATGCGGCAACGCTGGCCACGCTGGCGGCGGCGCCGAGCGCGCCGCGCGGGCTACGGATTCACGCCGAGCGGCTGGAGAACGGAACGACGCTGAGCTGGGATGCGCCCGAGCCACAGCCTGCGGGAACGTTTCACTATGAGCTGGTGTGGCGCGTGACCGATGCAGCGGACTGGCAGTTTGGCAAAGCAGAGGCCACACCGGCAGACCCTGCGGCTCCGGTGATGGTGACGGTGCCGGTCTCCAAGGACAACGTAATCTTTGGCGTGCGTACGGTGGACGCGGCAGGGCACGCGAGCCTGGTGACGACAGTGGCAGTTCCTGCGGGAACGGGAAACGCCGCGAAGCATCCGTGGGAATCGGCAAAATAACAAGCCGACACGCGACATGACAGCGTGACAAGCGTGGATGTAACCTGACGAAAGAGACAATGCCCGGCTATCGTTCCGTCCAGTTCGCATTTCCGGAGTTTTCCGGCGCCACGCGCAAGCTGATTCTGTGGAATCTGGTGGCGTACTTTGTGCTGCTGATTGCAGGTGCGCTGCGGTTGCCGGGCAGCGGATTGCTGGCGGGCTGGCTGGGGCTGCTGCCGCCGTATTTTCTGCACGGGATGCTGTGGCAGCCGCTGACCTATAGCTTTGTGCATCTGTCGCTGATGGGCACAGCGCTGGAGCTGTTGTCGCTGTGGTTCATCGCGGGCTTTCTGGAGTCGATGCATCCGGGCAAGTGGGTGATAGGGCTGTATGCGGCGTCGGTCGTCGGCGCGGGGCTGACGGCGGTGGCCATCTATGCCGTGGAAGTCGCCACCGGACACGCTGGCGGCCTGGCAATTCTGACCGGGTGCATGGGCGGCATCTTCGGGCTGATTACGGCAATTGGAATTCTCTATGGCGATATGCAGTTTCAGCTTTTCTTCGTGCTGGGAATCAAGGCGAAGTATCTGGCGATTCTGTATGGTCTGATCGCGCTGGCGGAGACCTTCGGCGAGCAGCGAATCTATGCTTTTGCGCAACTGGGCGGGGGGCTGGCAGCGTACCTTTACCTGAAATTTGCGCCGCGCAAGGGGCTGTTTTTCAACGTGAGCGAAGGTTGGTACGGTCTGCGCAATCGCTACTATCGGTGGAAACGGCGACGAGCGGCTGCGCGCTTTGAGGTCTACATGCGCAAACAGGGCCGCACGGTTCGTTTTGACAGCAATGGACGGTTGATGGACGAAGAGCACGAAGAACCCAACGATCGCAGCCGCTGGAACTGAGCCGCCAGGCCACATCCGTATGAGCCGATTTTAATTCTGGCGGAGTTCGCGCGGGGCCTTGGCTGCTTCCATCTGTCGCGTGATCCGCTCTCCTCATCCGCGTTTGCCTGCTTCTCTTCCTGTGACGATTCTGCCGGGTCAGGTCGAGCTGGCCGCACTGCCCATGCCGCCTGCGTTCCCCGTCCCGCCTGCATTGTCCATTCTGGATTCTCCTGCCAGACCGCCGGTTGCTGAAAACGGGCAGACGCGCGAGCGAGACGGATTTTTTTCGCCGCCGCGCGATGCGGCGCGCTTTCAGTGCATCGGACCTGCGTGTGAGGATAGCTGCTGCAAGGCGTGGGATGTGCGGTTGGACCGCGCCACCTATGAGCATTATCGATTGATTCCGGTCGAGAGCCTGCTGGGGCAGGTGGTCAAGTCCAGCGTGGTGCAAATGCCCGAGCCACGCAGCGAGTCGGCTTATGCGCGAATTCTGTTGAATGAGGCTCTGGAATGTCCTTTTCTGACCTCCGAGAAATGGTGCGGCATCCAGCAGCAGTTCGGCGAGGAAGCGCTGTCGCGCACCTGCCGGACGTATCCGCGGATCGAGCAGAAGACGCCGGAGGGAAGGACGGAGACGACGCTGCATCTGTCATGTCCGGAGGCGGCGCGGCTGATTTTGCTGGATGAAGGAGCAGAGCGCAAACACCCCGAAGAAGCCGACTATGAGGCAGTCGCGGAGTGGAGTTCAAGCCGGATGGCGACTGCGCATCAGGACGAGAGGACGGAGATGATTCTGGGCGCGACGCGCGGCTTTTTGCGGC
>JAJZHE010000098.1 GCA_021804655.1 Acidobacteriota bacterium | reverse complement strand
GCTTCCGCCAGGTGGAGGAAAATCTGGTCTGGAACACCAAGTTTCCCTCCGGTGTCGTTGCCAGTTGCAACACCACCTACGGCTCCAACATGGACGGCTACTTCCACGTCTACGGCTCCAAGGGCTGGATCGAAGCCCGCCCGGCCTTCAACTACGACGGCCTCCGCCTGCGCGCCGAGTACCAGGACGCCTCGGGCAAATGGATATCGCTCGACGAACCCAACCTCCAGAAAGACCCCTATCAGTTCACCGCGCAGGCCAACCACTTCTCCAACTGCGTCCGCCACAACCAGACGCCGAAGACGCCCGGCGAGGAGGGCCTGCGCGATATGGAATACATCACGCGCCTTTACAGTTCGGCAGGCATCCAGATGCTTGCCTGAGAGCGCTCAGGAACCACAAAGCATCGGGGCGGATCAACTTCGATCCGCCCCGCCGTTGCCTCGCACATTACATACGCCTCAGAAGCTCACCTTCCGCGTCGGGAACCATGTCAGTTGAATCGTTGTCGCGGTCACCGTCTGCTCTCCGGCCCGATAGACCGGCGCTTTGTATCCCTCATAGGTGAACGTTCCATCCAGTTCGATCTCCGGCGTAATGCGCTTGACCACCTGCACTCCGTAGTCGTCCAGCGTAGTGCCGCCGGGGATGAAGTCCTTGGCGTTCTTCTGGCGTCGCCAGTTCACCGTAATCCATTCTTTTGGATTGAAGTGCCAGGTTGACCATGCTTCGCCGCCTTTGCCTTCGCGTCCCATCCAGTGACCGAAGATCTGTCCCTGATTGGTATATCCCTGCGGCACTTCGGCTTCGTAATACGTGAACTTGCCGCCGACGCTGCTCGAAGTGGATTGATCATCCATGATCGCCTCGGTGCGAAGATCCAACTTCGGCAATCCCGGCACGTGCGACAGATAAAACCCTGTCGTGAAATCGGCGCGGCGCGGCGCGGAAGCTGGCGATACGTCATCATGCGCCTCCGAATCCACGATAAAGGTCAGCCAGTTGCGCAGAAACGGCATACGGTAATTCACATCAAAGGCGCCAAAGCGAGCGCCGGGATCGTTGCGTGAAAACTTCTCCGCATAGCTCACATTCTGGAAGCTGAAAAAGCTCTTCAGGAACGAGTGGATCGTAATCGGCACATGACCTTCCCCACCCCAGATCACCGTTCGCTCAAAGCCGACCTCGAAGTTCCTGGTCGGTTTCATGCTGATCTTCTCTGCATGCACCCACGGATCGTTGAAATCCGTGTGCCCCTTGAGCGAGCCGACGATGAACTCATACCGGAACGGCCCTGTTATGCGCGACAGCAGCGGAACCCGCAGCGGCTCCGAGCGGTTGATCTCAAAGGAGTAGATATTCTGTGCGTTGTTGGAGTAAGCGTAGGCGCCACTGGCAGCCGGACCCCACCATTGATCCTGCTTGCCAAACGAAAGATCGTGCCCCCAGAGATGAACCGACAGATAACCCTCCAGCAGGCGCGTATCCGCCTTCGTCGCAATCGGCCCCAAGGGAATATCCGCCTGAGCTTGATTGCCTACCGGTGGAACGTTGTCCTCCTGCGACAACAGGTCATAGAGAGCTGTCGAATACCCGGCCGCCGACGGCGCATACTGCAACTCTGTCCGCAGATACAGCGTCCACGGCCCAGAGACCGCATATCCGCTCACGCCGGTATAGTCGTCGAAACCGCCCTCGATCGGACGCCCATAATCGTTCACAATCGACTGGCCCAGGTGATAGCTGTCATGCAGCGGCGTTCCGCTGATCCCGCGCTCTACGGAATACGTTGACTCCACCCGAAACTCACCGCGATGCTTTCCGCACGGCCCTTCCGCGTCGATATTCAGTTCCTTCATCAGCGCGTCATAGAGGCCCCGCGCTTCCTCATTCCCCGCCGTATCCGGCGCGTCTTCCAGACGAGCCGAAGTACTCTCCAGCATGTGCACCACACTCAGCCGCGTCCACGGTCGCAAACCCAGAAACGCCGGGTCCAGATAGCCGAGCGAATAAAGCCGCACCAACGCCGGATACAGCCAGAAATTCAGCGGAATGTAGGGCGAACCCTGCGGAGCAAGCTCGCACGGTGCCGTCGTCACCTGTCCCGCGCCAGTCGCAGCCGCGCTGTTTGCCAGAGTTCCCGCATCCCGCGCCGCGCCCGGCGTCTCCGCCTGCATGCCCAGTGTCATGCCAGCCGCCAGCAATCCAGCCATTGAACAGACACATGCCCGACCGACTCTGTTTACCGCAAAAAAGGCCATGGGTTCACTCTACTGAAGGCCTCTGCCAGGGTCAATGCGGTCCGGCGGCACAATCATGACTTCCGCGTCATTCACCGATCAAATCCTCGGCCCGTTTACGTCGAATAATCCGCATTAATCCGCACGTATTCCGCCGTCAGGTCCGTCGTCCAGAAGGTGCACCGCGCCGTGCCCACGCCCAGCCGCACCGTCACGGTGAACTCCGCCTGCTTCAGATACGCGTGCGCCGCCGCCACGTCCATCTCCGCCGCGCGTCCGCCGTGGCGACAGATGGCAAGCTGCCCAAAGTCGATCTCCACACGCTCCGGCTCGACCGCCGCACCGGAGTATCCAATCGCCGCCATCAACCGACCCCAGTTCGGATCGCTGCCCGCCCATGCCGTCTTCACCAGCGGCGAATGGGCAATCGCCTTGGCCACGCGCACCGCGTCCGCCTCGGTTGCCGCGCCTTCAATCTGCAACTCCACCACATGACTCACGCCTTCGCCATCGGCCACAATCTGCCTGGCCAGCGAGACCATCACCTGCTCCAGCGCCGCTTGAAATTCCATGTTTGCCGCCGTCACAGTCACGCCGCTTGCGCCAGAAGCAAGCACCAGCACCGTGTCGTTCGTCGAAGTGTCACCATCCACCGAGATGCGATTGAAGCTGCGCTCCGCCGCGGCGTTCAACATCGCTTGCAGAGCGGCTGGTTCCACCGCCGCATCCGTCATCACATAGGCCAGCATCGTTGCATGCGGCAAAGCGGGCGGCACAAGCTGCGGGTGAATCATCCCCGATCCCTTGCACAACCCGGCGATGCGTACCTCCGCACCATCGATCATCACTCGCACAAAGGCTGTTTTCTCCACCGTGTCCGTTGTCAGAATCGCCTGCGCCGCAGCGTGAAAATCCTCCACGCCCAATCTCACTTCAATCGTTCCCAGCGCACGCACCAGCTTCTCCGCATCCAGCGGCACGCCGATAATTCCCGTCGAGCACGGAAACACCTCTTCCGCGCGGCAGCCAAACCGTTCCGCCGCCGCCTGGCACACACGCTTGGCTGCGTCGATCCCTACCTGTCCGGTTGCGCAGTTGGCATTGCCCGCGTTGATTGCCACCACGCGCACACGTCCGCCGGTCGCGGCCATGTGTTCGCGATCCACCACCAGCGGCGCCGCGCACACTCGGTTCGCCGTATACAGCGCCGCCGCGCTGGCCGTCTCATCCGCCACAATCACCGCAAAATCAGGCCGTCCGCTTGCCTTCAGCCCAGCCGTCGCCGCCGCAAAGCGAAACCCCTGCGGAATCATCAGACTCATCAGATCACTCATCCCGTTTACTCTAACAAAGTGACTTCCCACTCTTCGATTTTCGCCGAATCCTTCCTCGAAATGCGTCACGTCACGGTCACACTCGGCGACCGCGCAGTCCTTCACGATCTCTCACTCGCCATCCGCGCCGGAGAACACATCGCCATCCTCGGCCCCAACGGCTGCGGCAAATCCACGCTCATCCGCACACTCACCTGCGAACTTTACCCGCTTGTCCGTCCGGAGACTGAGTTGCAGATCTTTGGCCGTTCCCGCTGGGATCTCAACCAGCTTCGCCGCCACTTCGGCGTCGTCTCCGACAACGTTCCCGGCCATCAGGGCTACTCCCGCACCGCCGACACCGCCGGATGCCTGACCGTGCGCACCACTGGCCTGGATGCCACGCTCGCCGGCTTCTTCGGAGCCTCCACGCTCTGGCCTCATCTGGAGGTCACCGCCGCCATGCGCGAGGCCGCCGACGAAGCACTCGCCCGCATCGACGCCACACATCTGGCGCAGCGCTTCCTCGGCGAAATGTCCGCCGGGGAAAAACGCCGCATCCTCATCGCCCGAGCGCTCGTCCATCGCCCGCGTCAACTGCTCCTCGACGAGCCGTCGAACGCGCTCGACATCGCCGCACAGCGCGAACTGCGTGAAGCGCTTCGTCGCCTCGCTGCCGACGGCATCGGCATCATCCTCGTCACCCATCACCTGGCCGACATCTTTCCGGAGATCGAGCGCGTCCTGCTCATGCGTGACGGACGCATCCTCGCCGACGGGCCGCGCAGCGCGCTGCTCACCGCGCCCACTCTCAGCGATCTTTTTCGCACCGATGTTCGCATCGGCCACGACGGCGAATGGCTGCATACCTGGTAAAGCGCGCCGTGCCCCTGCGAAGACAACCCAGCAGCACGCTTCGATCGCTGGGCAACCGCTCACAGCGCTAAAATAGAGATGTGTCCAGCTCGCTCTCCCGTTATGCACACGCCTGGCGTGCCCTGCGTCATCGCAACTTCCAGCTTTTTTTCACCGGCCAAAGCATCTCGCTCATCGGCACCTGGATGACGCGCATTGCCACGGCATGGCTCGTCTATCGCCTCACACACTCCGCCATCCTGCTCGGCACCATCAGCTTTGCCGGCCAGATTCCCACCTTCCTGCTTGCGCCCTTTGCCGGCGTCGCCGTCGATCGCATGGACCGCCGCATCGTCCTCATCGCAACGCAGGTCGCCTCCATGCTGCAATCGCTGCTGCTGGCCGCGCTCACCCTCACCCATCGCATCACCATCCGCGAACTGCTCGTCCTCAGCGCCGTCCAGGGCGTAGTCAACGCCTTTGACATGCCCGGACGCCAGTCCTTCATGGTCCAGATGGTGGACAGCCGCGACGATCTCTCCAACGCCATCGCCATCAACTCCAGCATGGTCAACTTCGCCCGCCTGCTGGGACCATCGCTGGCCGGCATCGTCATCGCCGCCACCGGCGAAGGCTGGTGCTTCCTCATTGACGGCATCAGCTACATCGCCGTCGTCTATTCCCTGCTGGCCATGCGCGTCGATCCATCCCACCGCAAAGCCGCACTGTTGCGCGCCCGCGAACCGATGCTCACCCAGCTTGCCGATGGCTGGAACTACGTCCGCAACTTCGTCCCCATCCGCACCATCCTGCTGCTCTTTGCCATCGTCAGCCTCATGGGATGGCCCTTCACCGTGCTCATGCCCATCTTTGCCGCGCAGGTGCTCCACGGCGACGCCCACACGCTCGGCTTCCTCATGGGGGCCACCGGCGTCGGCGCTCTGGTCTCCGGTCTTTCGCTGGTCTTTCGCAAATCCGTCCGCGGACTCGTCCGCATGATCCCGCTTGCCGCCGCCATCTTCGGCCTTGGACTCATCGCCTTCGGGCTTTCCCATCTGCTCTGGCTTTCGCTGCTGCTTCAGCTTGTCGTTGGCTTTGGCATGATGCAGGGACTCACCTCCAGCAACACCATCATCCAGACCATTGTCCCGGAGGACCGTCGTGGCCGCGTCATGAGCTACTACACCATCGCCTTTGTCGGCATGGCTCCCTTCGGCAGCCTGCTCGCCGGCACACTGGCTCACCTCATCGGCGCACAGGCCACCGTCATCGTCAGTGGAGTTGCCTGTCTCGCCGGAGCCGCCTGGTTCTGGTTGCAGATGCCCACGCTTCGCAGACTCCTCAAGCCCATCTATCAGCAGCTTGGCATCCTACCGCCATCCGCTGAACTCTTCGCCGGGGACAAAGCCGCCGGCTGACGCGCTCGCACCGCCCCTGCTCATCCGTGCGCAACGCCAGATAAGCTATTCTTGGTTTGAACCCGTCCTTCGCCGTCACCGCAACGAAAGCGAGTCCCATGCCCAGCGTTCTGCTCACGGAAAACTTCGACAAAGTTGTACGCCGATGGCTCATGACCGTTCAGGACTACGCTCTTTTCTGCTGGCAAACCATCGCCAACGTCTTCCGCACGCCGCACTACTGGTCCGATATCTTCACCCAGTCTGACCTTATCGGCGTCGGTTCCGTGCCCATCGTCGTCCTCACCGGATTCTTCACCGGCGGCGTGCTCGCGCTTCAGTCCGCCGCTTCGCTGGCGCAGTTCGGCGCGCAGGCATACACCGGACGCTTCGTCTCGCTTTCCATGATCCGCGAACTCGCGCCCGTCCTCACCGGCCTCATGGTCTCCGGACGCAACGCCTCCGGCATGGCCTCCGAGCTTGGCTCCATGGTCGTCACCGAGCAGATCGACGCCATGCGCGCCCTCGGCACCGACCCCATGAAGAAGCTCGTCACCCCGCGCATGATCTCCACCGTCGTTGCGCTCTTCCTGCTCACCGTCATCGCAGACACCCTCGGCACCGCCGGCGGAGCCTCCGTCGCCGTCTTCATCAGCCATCTCGACGGCGCACAGTATTTCTCCTCCGCCTACCAGGCCCTCGTCTACTCCGACATCATCCAGGGACTCACCAAGCCGCTTGTCTTCGGCTTCATCATCGCCACCATCGGCTGCTACAAAGGCATGCGCACCACCGGAGGAACACAGGGCGTCGGACGCTCCACCACGCAGGCCGTCGTCATCTCCTCGGTGCTCATCATCTTCTCGGACTTCCTCATCAGCCGCGTCATGCTGTGGCTCTTTCCGCCACTCTAGCGCCGTCCACCCGGATCTTCCTCTGCAAACCCCATGACTGAAACCGCTTCTCCATCACCGTTCGCTTCCACAGCCGACCCGCTGGCCTGCGTTCCTGATTCACCGCTCTGCTTTCAGGATGTCTCTCTCCGCTTCGGCGCACGAACCCTGCTCGACTCCATCTCCTTCACCCTCCGCCCCGGCGAAACACGCATCCTGCTCGGGCTTGCAGGCATGGGCAAAAGCGTCCTGCTCAAGCTTGCCAACGGACTTATCCGCCCCGACTCCGGCGAAATTTTCCTCTTTGGCCAGTCCATCGCTACCATGCCGGAACCGGCGCTGCTCAACCTTCGCCGCCGCACCGGCATGATCTTCCAGGAAAGCGCTCTCTTTGACTCGCTCACCGTCCGCGACAACGTCGCCTGGCAGCTCATCGAACGGGGCATCTCCAACGAAGTCATCGATCGGCGCGTCCACCGCGCGCTTTCTTTCGTCGATCTCGACGACACCTTCAGTCTCTATCCGCCCAGTCTCTCCGGCGGCATGCGCCGACGCGTCTCCATCGCACGCGCCATCATCGACAAACCCGACCTCATCCTCTATGACTCGCCGACCGGTGGCCTCGATCCCGTCACCTCCCACACCATCAACGAACTCGTCATCAAAGAACGCGACGCCTATAAAACCCCAGCCATCCTCGTCACGCACCGTCTTCAGGACGCCTTCACCATGGTCACCCACCGCTTCGATCACGATGCCAACGCCATGGTCCCGCTCCCGCGCGGCAGCTTCGATCCCCTCACCAGCTTCATGGTCCTGCACGAAAGCCATCTCCTCTTCGACGGCTCCACCGACGAACTGCTCTCCAGCAAAGACCCCTTCCTCAAAGACTTCCTCGCATGAGCCACCCCGATCCCGCCCCGAACCCATCGCCCTCAAAACGTCTTTCGTTCAAGACCTGGCAGTAAACTGACTGGACCCCGCCATCTTCCTCTGGCCTCGTAACCGCAACACTTTTCCATGCCTGAGCTACTCTTTTACTGACGCCAAACGCGACACTTCCCCCGCACAGCCTCCACCTGCTAGCGTTAGTCTTGTCGCGACCGTCGCACACCGACCGTCCCGCGAAAGGACGCACACAACACCATGGGTTTTCCCTTCCAGAACGTCGATCTCATCCGCTTCGATTCCCTGCTCTCCGAAGACGAGCGCCTCGTCCGCAACACCGCCCGCCAGTTCGTCGAAGACACGATCGTTCCCATCATCGAAGACTGCTTCCGCGAGGGGCGTTTCCCGCGCGAACTCGTTCCGCAGATGGCCGAACTCGGCTTCTTCGGAGCCAACATCGAGGGCTACGGCTGCGCCGGCATGTCCAACGTCGAGTACGGCCTCGTCATGCAGGAGCTGGAGCGCGGCGACTCCGGCATCCGCAGCTTCGTCAGCGTCCAGTCCGCCCTCGTCATGTACCCCATCCACACCTTCGGCTCCGACGAACAGAAGAACAAATGGCTGCCTGAACTCGCCGCCGGGCGCAAGCTCGGCTGCTTCGGACTCACCGAACCCGGCTTCGGCTCCAACCCCGGCGGCATGACCACACGCGCCGTTCGCGATGGCGACTCCTGGATACTCACCGGCGAAAAGATGTGGATCACCTCCGGCACCATCGCCGATGTTGCCATCATCTGGGCCAAGGTCACCGACGAAGACGACCGCGTCCGCGGCTTCCTCGTCGAAACCGACCGCGCAGGCTTCCGCGCCGACGAGGTCCACGGCAAGTGGTCCCTGCGCGCCTCCGTCACCGCCGGACTCTCCCTGCAAGAGGTGCGCATTCCGGCCAGCAACCTGCTGCCCGGCACCGGCGGCCTCAAAAGTCCGCTCATGTGCCTCAATCAGGCCCGCTACGGCATCAGTTGGGGAGCCATCGGCGCCGCCATGGCCGTCTATGACACCGCGCGCCAGTACGCCGGCATGCGCAAGCAGTTCCGCAACGAACCCATCGCCAGCCACCAGCTCATCCAGGAAAAGCTCGTATGGATGCTCTCAGAGATATCCAAGGCTCAACTGCTCTCGCTCCACGCCGGACGCCTGAAAGACGCCGGAACCCTCAGCCACGAGATCATCTCGCTGGCCAAGCGCAACAACGTCTGGATGGCCCTGGAATCGGCCCGCATCGCACGGCAGATCCTCGGCGCTAACGGCATCACCGAAGACTACCCCATCATGCGCCACATGATGAACCTGGAATCCGTCATCACCTACGAAGGCACACACGACGTACACGGCCTCATCCTCGGCCAGCACATCACCGGCATCCCCGCCTTCTAGCGGCAGACCCGCAACCATCCGGCGACCACCGGGAGCGGCCACACCGATCTTGGATGGAGGGCGCCCCATCCGAGACAGCGCCGTTGGCTACAATATCCGGTATGGGCAAACAGTTCCAGCGCATCGAGCAGGATCATCGCGAGTTCATCCAGCAGCAGCATATCTTCTTCAACGCCTCCGCAGCCTCGCATGGACGAGTTAACCTTTCCCCGCGCGATGTGGCTGCCCTGCGCATTCTCGGCGACCACACCGTCATCTATCTCGATCGCACAGGAAGCGGAAACGAAACGGCCGCTCATCTGCTGGCCGACGGCCGGATGAGCAGGCCACTTTCCTGAGCTATTGCTGCGCAAACTGGGTATCTCCGTTGTAGAAATACCAGAAGACAAAGCCTTGTGTGAATGGGATTGGATAGGTAGGCTGGTCACCACCTTGCCTTGGGCTGTTCAACTGAAGAAGCCAGTATGGCCTCGGCGTATTGTCTCCTTGAACGCGCATTGCAACCAGGATGAATCCGTCGTGTTCGTTCCCGCCGAATGCGCTGATAAAGTATCCCTGGCTGGCGAGTGATGCCGCGTCTGTCAGAACATCGGCTGGTTGCGCGATCACAGTCTTCGCCTCATAAGCTGTTGTCGTGTCGCCCTGCCAACCATACGAGAGCAAAATGATCTGATTTGTTGCGTCATCGAAACTTACGGCCGTAACGATGCGGCTCGAAGCTCCGTCGGAAGATACCTGAGACTGCAAAGTTGTAGCGGTTACCGGTTCAATTCTCATATCGAAACCATTATCGTTAGCAATCTGGATAGCAGATATGGCGATGTCCCCACATAAGGGCTGGATGTCCATGGATAAAATGATGGTATTGGAACTGTTGATAGAAGCAAGGTATGAAGAATAATCTATCTCATATGCACTGTTACTTTGGTTGTAACTCCCTGTAATATAAGCAAATGAAGGCGGAAGACTGAAAAAACCTCCTGGCCAGCTGCACAGATCGAACGGCGTGCCAGAATTTAGGTTTGGGATATGCCCCATCCGTAATGCTGCCGGGAACACGCCTTGTATATAGCCTTCAACAGAACCCAATTCATAAGGATCTCCCGGCGGTGAGATGAAGCCCGGGGGCAATTGTTCAAACTGTAGATATCGCCAATCCCCCAGTTTGGGTGCGCGTGGTCCTGTGAGCAGGGTTGCCGTGGAGCTGGTGACACTGCCTGCGGTGTTGGAGATAGTGACCGAGTAAGTGGTGTTGTTGTCGGCGGCGGTGACGACGGGAGTGGTGAAGCTGGTGGAGTTTGCTCCGCCGATCGCTGAGCCATTCTTATACCACTGATAGAGCAATGGTGCGGTGCCGCTGGCAGTGACGGAGAAGGTAGCCTCGCGACCGAGGAGCATGGTCTGGCTCGCTGGCTGAGTGGTGATCGTGGGCGCGTAAGAGATCGGGGGCGGCTTGACAGCCGCCCCCGTGCCGCCGCAGGAGGTCAGCAACGTAGTGCCAATGCTCAGGAAAAGAAGTGCGAGGGCTTTACGTATCCCTCGCGCCTTAACAGTGTTGAAAACAATCATTCACGCCTCATGTTTCTGGTTTACAGATACTTACGGAGCCGAGCAGCCGGTCAGGGAGTTATCCTCTGGAGTCTGGAAGACAACGGTGTGATAAAGAGTATCTTCGTAGAGATACACCTCTTCTAGACATCCTTTGCCGGTGCTAGGGTTATAGGTGTCGGTTTTAAGCAGGATGTCTGTCTGGTTGAATCCACCGCTCACCTTGCCTGTGCTCTCGAAGTTTTGCCAGGTCCACTGGTTGTTGACTTTGAGGCTGCCTGCGAGGCTGCTTCCGGTGACTACGATGCCGGTAGTGTAGGAGTTGCTGGATCCCGAGGTGAGGATGTAGCTGTCGGATTGAGTTAGCACTGTTGGCGTCTGGTCGGAACTGCTCAATTGTGTCAGATACGGGCTTGTGCTTCCTTGTGTCTCCGGAATGATCACGTACCTGCAATCAAGATTAGTCGGGATGTTGGGATAGGTGGGTAGTGGATTCGATTGATTGCATGCTGCGGCTCCGGATGCGTCCGCCGAAAGCGGGTCTCCACTTCCTGGCAGCGGG
>JAJZHE010000097.1 GCA_021804655.1 Acidobacteriota bacterium | reverse complement strand
CCGCTCAGCACAACAGACGAAGCCCGCCCATGGTAGCCAATCGGTATCCATTTGTAATTCGGCAGCAGCGGATTCTCCGGTCGGAACAAGCTGCCCACGCGCCGCGCATGATGCGCCGAAGCATAAAAATCCGTATAGTCGCCAATCGCTGCCGGCATCGCGAAGACGGCAGCGCGCTGCTTCACCAGCAGTGCTTCTACATCTCGCGCCTTTGCCTCTGCAGCTTCATTTATCGGCTCGGCCAGCAACTCCGTCATGCAGCGGCGAAGCCTGTCCCATGCGGCAGAACCCAGCGCCATCAGCGGATTCAATTGCTGCGCGCGGCATGCGTCCAGCAAGCGCTCGTCCAGCCCATGGAGCAGACCCCGATCCGCGCACGCCTTCACATCCAGAATCGAGTCGCCAATCCCCACACCGATGTGTCTTTCATCGCCCGCCAGAAAGACGCACCACGGCAGACTCGTCAGCGGAAACCCGCTCGCCGCATCGTTGGCGCTCTCTACCCAGCTTCGCGCGGGCGTCTTCATCGCGTCACTGCCCCGCGGCATCGGGCGCTGTGAAGCGTTTCTTCAGCCCCTGCCAACACTCGAAGTACTCATGCTGCAGAATGCGCGTCTCCATCGCCCACTTCGTCGGTCGCAGCACAAGCTGCGTCTCAAACATGAACGCCAGCGTGTTATCCAGATACTGCGGTTTCAACTCGGCAGCCGTCGCCCGTTCAAACGTCTCGGCATCCGGACCATGCCCCGCCATGCAGTTGTGCAGGCTCATCCCGCCCGGCACAAATCCCTCCGCTTTCGCGTCATACGCGCCAAAGATCAGCCCCATGCACTCGTTCATCAGGTTGCGATGAAACCACGGCGGACGAAACGTATGCTCGGCCACCATCCACCGTGGCGGAAAGATCACAAAATCGCAGTTTGCAGTTCCGGCCACTGTCGAAGGCGCGCTCAGCACCGTATAAATCGAGGGGTCCGGATGATCGAACGAGACCGTGTTGATGCAGTTGAATCGCGCCAGATCATACTTGTACGGCGCGTAGTTTCCGTGCCAGCCCACCACATCCAGCGGCGAATGGTCGATCTCCGCCTCCCACAGATTGCCCATGAACTTCGATGTGATCCGAAACGCACCGTCGCGATCCTCATACGCCGCCACAGGAGTGAGAAAGTCGCGCGGATTCGCCAGGCCATTGGCTCCAATCGGCCCCAGATCAGGCAGGCGAAACGGCTGCCCATAGTTCTCGCAGATATAGCCGCGCGCAGAGCCTTCCGGTAGCGCGACGCAAAACTTGATGCCGCGCGGGATCACGCAAATCTCGCCCGGCGCCACGTCCATCACGCCCAGCTCCGTCGCGCACTCCAGCCTGCCCGCCTGCGGCACAATCAGCATCTCGCCATCGGCGTTGTAGAAAAAACGATCCACCATCGAGCGGTTCGCCGCGTACAGATGCACGGCCACGCCGGTCTGCATCGCCGGGTCGCCATTGCCCGCCAGCGTCACCATGCCATCGACAAAATCAGTCGGCGCTTCCGCCATCGGCAGTGGATTCCAGCGCAGTTGATTCGGCGTCGTCGGCACCTCGGTAAACGGCCCGGAGCGAACCAGCTTCTCTTCCGTTGCGCGATACGGTTTGTGCGTCACAGAAGGGCGAATGCGATAGGTCCACGTGCGGCGATTCGTCGTGCGCGGCGCGGTAAACGGCGACCCACTCATCTGCTCCGTATACAGTCCCAGCGCATGTCGCTGCGGAGCATTCTGTCCCTCCGGCAATGCGCCCGTAACCGCTTCCGTCGCACACTCATTGCCAAAACCGCTCATGTATCTGCGCGCTTCGCTCATCGCTGCCTCTCCTTCGTGCCCGCGGCTCACAGCCGTCCGATCATCGCTCGCACTTCCGCCTCGCGCATCGCTGCATAAATCTCGTCAAAGCTCTCGATGGCAAAGAGCAGCTTGTGCATCTCGTCCACCTTCACCGGCGTCTCCAGCACGGCATCGAGTGTAAACCGCCTTACTTCACAGTGACCATTCATCACGTTGCAGCACTCGCCATGCGAGCTGATCAGCCCACTCCCATACACCTTGATCGCTCCGCGCTCGCGGATCAATCCAAACTCGACCGTGTACCAGAAAAGCCTGCCCAGTTTTTCCAGCAGTGCAGCGTCTTGTGTCGCTGCGCACACACGCCCATAGCGCTGCAAAAAATCAGCAAAGACCGGATGCGCATGCATCGGAACATGTCCAAAAACATCGTGAAAGATATCCGGCTCCGGCGTATATTCCAGCGACTCGCGGCTGCGCAGCCATGTCGTCGTGGGAAAACGACGCGTCGCCAGCATCTCGAAAAATGCTGGCCCAGGTAAAAAGCCGCTGACCGGCGTGGAGCACCATCCGGTCAGCGGTCGAAGCCGATCGCTGATCAACGCAAGATCAGGGATGCGATCGGCCTGCAAGCCAATGCTGGTGAATCCGTCCAGATATTCCCGCGCTGCATGCTGCTCCAGTTGCGGCATCACACGGTTCACCAACTCGGCCCACACCGCATGCTGCTCGCGTGAGTATGCGGTGTGATCCTGATGCGAAAGATACGGTTCTGCCGCGGAGATCGTCGTTGCGCTCATCATGCCTCACAGATTGCCGCGTGCCTGCTGCTCGCGCTCGATCGCCTCAAACAGCGCGCGAAAGTTGCCCTTGCCAAAGCTGCGGCTGCCCTTGCGCTGAATAATCTCAAAGAACAGCGTCGGTCGATCCTCCACCGGACGCGTAAAAATTTGCAGCATATATCCCTCATCGTCCCGATCGACCAGAATCC
Source organism: Acidobacteriota bacterium (assembly GCA_021804655.1). GTDB lineage: Bacteria > Acidobacteriota > Terriglobia > Terriglobales > Acidobacteriaceae > Acidicapsa. Next base: position 8,347 of record JAJZHE010000097.1, on the reverse strand, counting down.
CAAGCTCCTCCAGGTCGCGAATCGGCTCATCAATGTGCCCAATGCGCTGCTCAAGCTCCGTGTAGTAGCTGTGCGGCACGCGCAAAAATTCCACGCCCTGCCTCTGCAGGCTGCTCACCGTATGCAGAATGTCATGCGTCGCCAGCGCAATATGCTGCACGCCCGGCCCGTCATAAAAATCCAGAAACTCTTCCACCTGCGACTTCCGACGACCCTCCGCCGGCTCATTGATCGGAAACTTTACATAGCCGTTTCCGTTCGCCATCACCTTCGACATCAGCGCCGAATACTCCGTCGAAATATCGTTGTCATCGAAGTGTTGATACAGGCGAAACCCCATCACCCGCTCATAAAAGGCCACCCACTCGTCCATCTGGTGCCAGCCCACGTTGCCCACCATGTGGTCAATGTGAAGCAGTCCCACAGGCCGCGCAATCGTGTCCTGCGCAATCGCGCGATAGCCGGGCAGAAATACCCCGCGATACCCTCGCCGCTCCACAAACGTATGCACCGTGTCGCCATAGGCCTGAATGCTGGCCAGTGTCACCTCGCCTTGCTCATCGCGCAGCGTCGTCGGCTCCTGAGCACACACAGCGCCCCGTTCCGTCGCCGCAGCCCACGCCTGCCGCGCATCGTTCACCAGCAGCGCAATGGCATGGACGCCATCGCCATGCCGCTGTGTCTGCGCGGCAATGGCGTGGCTGGCGCGCAGCGCCGTCGTCAGCACAAAACGTACTTTTCCCTGCTGCACCACATACGACGCGCGATCGTGTTGCCCTGTCTCCGGGCCGCTATAGGCAACCAGAGACATGCCAAAGGCCGTACGATAAAAATGCGCAGCCTGCTTCGCGTTTCCCACATAAAACTCAACGTGATCGGTGCCCAGCAGCGGCATGAAGTCCTGCGCCTCCGGTGCTTTTTCGTCAGCATGCAACAGGGCATGCGGATGCAGCGTCGTACTCATTGTCTTCACCTCGGGATTGTGCTTCTCCGGGACGCAATTGCGGGAAGAGTGCGTCGGTTCAGCGAAACACCTTCCACGATAGGCCCGTTTGCGAACACTGAGAATATCGAAATGAAGGAAATCACTTGCCATCGCTTCATTCTGGAAGGCATAGTGAAGTGTTTTCCTAAGGATCGAAATCATGACTGTGAAACACAGCTTCTCCGTGCCGGAACTTGACCCCATCGCGTGGAAGATCCTCGAAGCGCTACAACAGAATGCGCGCGTCACCTTTGCGGAACTGGGCCGCAAAGTCGGTCTTTCCACTCCCGCCGTCGCCGAGCGCGTCCACCGGCTGGAGGAGTCCGGCATCATCACCGGCTACCACGCCGCCGTCGATCCTGCGCGCCTGGGAATGACTGTTTGCGTCGTCGTGCGTCTCACCATTCGCGGCGGCGATCTTCAGGTCAGCCGCGCTGTCGCCGTCATTCGCGATCTGCCTGAGGTCACGCGCTGTCACCGTGTCACCGGCGACGAATCCTTTGTGATGGAGGCCAATGTCGTCTCCATCCGTCATCTGGAGGCGCTCATCGACAAACTTGGTGCCGTCGGCGCAACTTCCACTTCCACCGTGCTCTCTTCTCCTGTCGAACGGCGGTTCGTACGCCGCAAGGATGTGGAGACGCTGACCGATCGGCATTGACGTGCATGCAGCATGAACGCGTGGCATCGAAGTGCGGCATGGAAGCGCGGAATCGATCCGGCTGTTTTCACCGCATCCAATTTCTGCATCTTACCCATGCAGCCAGTCACACACTTTGGGTGCTATATTCGTGAAGTTTCAGGAGTCGCCAGCATGGCATCAAGCGTTGAAACACAAACTACGGATCGGAAGGATCGTCTTGCAAGCGCATTGGACGTGAACTCTTCACGTGCCCAAGCACATCGCGATGCGCTGCTTGCGCTCATGCACGCCATGCGCGAACAGGAGGCCGTTATCCGCTCCGGCGGCGGCGCCAAAGCAATCGCATCGCAGCACGCCAAGGGCCGTCTCACCGTACGCGAACGTCTGGAAATTCTGCTTGATCCCGGCGCGGAATTTTTAGAGCTTGGTCTCTGGGCTGCGCATGAAATGTACGCCGAGTATGGCGGCGCTGCTGCCGCCGGTGTTGTCACCGGCGTTGGCCGTGTCTGCGGTCGCCTGTGCATGGTCATCGCCAACGATGCCACGGTCAAGGCCGGCGCATTCTTTCCCATGACCGCCAAGAAAGTTCTGCGTGCGCAGACCATCGCGCTGGAAAATCGCATCCCCACGCTTTATCTCGTCGATTCCGCCGGCGTCTTTCTTCCGCTGCAGGAAGATGTTTTTCCGGACACCGATGACTTCGGACGCGTCTTTCGCAACAACGCCGTGATGAGCGCGCGCGGCATTCCGCAGATCACCGCCATTATGGGCATGTGCGTCGCTGGCGGAGCCTATCTTCCCGTGATGACCGACACCATCCTGATGACCGAAGGCTCCGGACTTTTTCTCGCCGGTCCGTCGCTGGTCCAGGCGGCCATCGGGCAGAAGACCGACGCCGAGGAACTGGGCGGCGCAGCCATGCACGCGGAGATCTCCGGCACTGTCGATTTTCGCGAACCCGACGACCGCAGTTGTCTGCTGCGCCTGCGCGCGCTGGTCGATAAACTTGGCGACCGTTGCGCCGCTTCGTCAAAGCCTGTCTTTTCGCGCGCCGCCTATGATCCCGCCGCTGACGCGCCGCTTTATCCCGCCGATGAGTTGTACACGCTCATGAATCCCGCCCCCGGCGCAACCAGCGTCTATGAGATGCGCGAGATCATTGCGCGCCTGGTGGACCGCAGCGAGTTTGTCGAGTACAAATCCGATTTTGGGCGCACTCTGGTCTGCGGTTACGCGCGGATCGGCGGCTTTGCCGTCGGCATCGTCGCCAACCAGAAGACCAACCAGCGCACAACCGTCGCCACCGGGCCGCAGGCCGGCACGCAGCGCATTGAAGTCGGCGGAGTCATCTACACCGAAGCCGCGCAGAAGGCCGCGCGCTTCATCATGGACTGCAATCAGAACCTGGTGCCGCTCATCTTCCTCCACGACGTCAACGGCTTCATGGTCGGCAAGGAAGCCGAGTGGTCCGGCATCATTCGCGCCGGAGCAAAAATGGTCTCCGCTGTCAGCAACAGCGTCGTGCCCAAGATCAGCGTCATCGTCGGCGGCAGCTTCGGCGCCGGTCACTACGCCATGTGCGGCAAGGCTTACGATCCGCGCTTCGTCTTCGCCTGGCCCACCGCGCGTTACGCCGTCATGAGCGGCGCCTCCGCTGCCACCACGCTCGCCGAAGTGCGCGCGCGCCAACTGGAGCGCGAGGGCAGGGAACTGACCGATGCAGATCGAGCCGCCATCCGCGAAGAGATTCAGGCCAGCTACGACGCGCAGGCCGATCCGCGTTACGGCGCGGCGCGCCTGTGGATCGACGCCATTCTCGACCCCGCAAAGACGCGTGCAACGCTGATTACCGCACTGGAATCCTGCGCGCTCAACTCCGACGTTCCACCCTTCCATCCCGGCATTCTGCAGACGTAAATCCGTCCGATTTTTTTTGAGTCCAGTTAAGGAGAATCATCATGGCATCCGCCACCGAATCCACCACCAGCCTCTATCCCTTCGTGCACACCGAGGACCAGGAGCATCTTCGTCAGGCGATTCGTGAGTTCGCCGCGCAGGAGATTGCGCCCAACGTCTCGGCCTGGGATCGCAACAGCGAGTTTCCTCACGAGGCCGTTCGCAAACTTGGCCAGATGGGGCTGCTCGGCATCATCTTTCCCGTCGAATACGGTGGTGCCGGACTCGGCTACGTCGATTACATGCTCGCCATCGAAGAACTCTCCGCCGTCGATGGCTCGATCGGCATCATCGTCGCTGCGCACAACTCGCTCGGCACCAATCACATCTTTCTCGCCGGCAATGAAGAGCAGCGCCGCCGCTTCATTCCGCGCCTCGCCAGCGGCCAGTCACTGGCCGCCTGGGGACTCACCGAACCCGGCTCCGGCTCCGATGCCAGCAATGCGCGCACCACCGCCGTCCGCAAAGGCGACCGCTGGGTGCTCAACGGCTCGAAGACCTTCATCACCAACGGTAGCTACGCCGATGTCGCCGTCGTCATCGCCGTCACCGACCGCAGCAAGGGCACGCACGGTCTCTCGGCATTCATCGTCGAAAAAGGCACGCCCGGTTTTCGCCCCGGCAAGAAGGAAGACAAGCTCGGACTGCGCGCCAGCGACACAGCGGAGCTGATCTTCGAGGACTGCGCAATCCCTGCGGAAAATCTGCTCGGCAACGAAGGAGAAGGCTTCGTCGATGCCATGCGCATTCTCGATGGCGGACGCATCTCCATCGCCGCGCTTTCGCTGGGCATCGGTCGCGGCGCGCTCGATGCCGCGTTGAAATATGTGAAAGAGCGTCGCCAGTTCGGCAAAACCATCGCCGAGTTCCAGGGCATTCAATGGAAGCTCGCCGACATGGCCACCGAACTCGACGCAGCGCGCCTGCTCACCCAGCGCGCCGCCGTGCTCAAGGACGCCGGACGCAAGGTCACCCGCGAGTCCGCCATGGCCAAGCTCTTCGCCAGCGAAACCGCCGTGCGCATCTGCAACGAAGCCGTCCAGCTCTTCGGCGGCTATGGATTCATCAAGGATTACCCCGCCGAGAAGTACTATCGCGACGTCAAACTTTGCACCATCGGCGAAGGCACCAGCGAGATTCAGCGCATGGTCATCGCGCGCGAGATTCTCAAAGTCTATCCTTCACGCGGATAATCCTGGCAGGCAGCAAAACGGATCGGGAAGAACAAATGACGGAGAGCGTCCAACTCATCGAATGTCCGCGCGATGCCTGGCAGGGTCTCGCGCACATTCTTCCCACTGCGGCCAAGGTCGCTTATCTGCAATCCCTGCTCGATGCAGGATTCCGCCACCTTGACGCCGTCAGCTTCGTTTCGCCCGCCGCCGTGCCGCAGATGGCCGACTCCGAAGCCGTGCTCGCGCAACTCAACCCGCCCGACGACGCCGCGATCATCGGCATCGTCGTCAATGAGCGCGGAGCCGACCGTGCAATTGCTACGGGACGCGTCGCCACACTCGGCTATCCGCACTCCATCTCCGCCGCGTTCCTCGCGCGCAATCAGCATCAGACACCCGAGGCTTCGCTCAGGCTGCTCGCGCGTCTGGCTGCGCAGGCCGCTGCCAGCGGCGTGGGCATCGTCGCCTATCTCTCCATGGCCTTCGGCAATCCCTACTCCGAGCCGTGGTCGCTTGAAGCGGTTCTCGACGCCAGCCAGCGCATCGCCGACTGCGGCGTGCGGCAGCTCTCGCTGGCCGACACCGTCGGCGCGGCCACACCCGCGCAAATCGCCGAGACCTTCGCCGCCGTTCGCGCACGCCTGCCTCAGCTTCAGGTCGGCCTGCATTTGCACGCGCGCCGCGATGCCGCCGTCGCGCTCGTCGGCGCCGCGTGGAATGCCGGCTGCCGTCGCTTCGACTCCACGCTGGGCGGTCTCGGCGGTTGCCCCTTTGCGCAGGACGCGCTCGTCGGCAATCTTCCCACCGAGATTCTCATCGAGACTCTTGCTGCGCTTGGAGCCGGCATGAATCCCACTCCCTGCGCGCAGTTTGCTCAACTCGTTGCCCTCGCTCACACCATCGCTTCGCACCCGGCTACGCATCAGGAGCCTGCATGACCCCATCCACACTGCTCATTCACGATCACGACCACATCCGCACCGTCACACTCAATCGCCCCGAGGCGCGCAACGCCATGACGCCGCAGATGCAGGAAGAATTGATTGCCGCCTTCGATTGCGCAGTCAGCGATGGCATCCGTGTCCTCATCCTCAGCGGCTCCGGCAGCGCCTTCTGCGCCGGTCTCGATCTGCGCGTCCTTCAGTCGATGCACACCGTCACAGCCGCGGAACACGCCGCCTCCGCCGCGCGCATCGTTCGTCTCTTTCGCACGCTCTGGGAGCTTCCGCTGCCCACCATCGCCGCCGTCGATGGACCGGCCATGGCTGGCGGCGCCGGCCTGGCCACATTGTGCGATTACACACTGGCCACGCCTGCTGCAAAATTCGCCTACACGGAGGCGCGCATCGGCTTTGTGCCCGCCGTTGTCTCGGCCTTTCTCACGCTTCAGCTTGGCGACAAGCGTAGCCGCGACCTGCTGCTCAGCGCGCGCGTTTTCTCGGCAGAAGAAGCGCTCGCAATGGGCCTGGTCAACTCCGTCGTTGCCGCCGAAGAGCTTCAGCCGCGCCTCGATGCGCTCGTCGCCACGCTGCTCGCTAACAGCCCGGAGTCGTTGGCCGCCACCAAGCGTCTGCTTGCCGAGCAACAGCGTCCCTGGCTCGATGCCGCGCTCGATGCCGCGCTGGCCGCCAACGCCGCCGCCCGCCAGATGCGCGACTTCCGCGAAGGCATCGAGGCATTTCTGCAGAAGCGCAAGCCGCAGTGGTGATGGGTTGAAATGAGCTGGGGATGTGCTGAAATCGTGCGTCCAGTTTCGCTCGCTATGCGCCGCAGCGGCAATGGACCGAGACAGCTATGCGTTGCGAAAGCGCAGCCGCGCCTCGGTTCGCTCCGTCACCAGTGTCGGCGTCACCTCCGGTGCCAGTTCCACCACTTCAAAGCCGTCCGCCGTCACGTCGATCACCGCCAGATCGGTAATCACGCGCTCCACCACGCCGACTCCGGTCAGCGGCAGCGTGCAGCGGCGCAGCAGCTTGGCCTCGCCCTTCGGCGTCCCGTGTTCCATCACCACCACCACGCGCCGCACTCCGCTCACCAGGTCCATCGCGCCGCCCATCCCTTTCACGCGCTTGCCCGGAACCATCCAGTTCGCCAGATCCCCGTTCTCGGCCACCTGCATCGCCCCCAGAATCGCCAGATCGATGTGCCCGCCGCGAATCATGGCAAAGGATTCGGCGCTGGAAAATGTCGCTGCGCCCGCCACCGCCGTCACCGTCTCCTTGCCCGCGTTGATCAGGTCCGCGTCCACTTCGTTCTCCAGCGGATACGGCCCCATGCCCAGCAATCCGTTCTCCGATTGCAGCATCACGGTCATCCCGTTCGGAATGAAATTCGCAACGCGCGTCGGAATCCCGATGCCCAGATTCACATAGAATCCATCCTGCAACTCCGCGGCAGCGCGCCGCGCCATCTCGTCCCGTGTCCAGGCCATCGTCATGCCTCCCGCGTCGTGCGCTTTTCGATTCGCTTTTCCGGCGCCGGGTTATGCACCACGCGCTGCACATAGATGCCCGGCGTGTGAATCGTGTCCATCTCCAGCTCGCCCGGCTCCACCAGCTCTTCCACCTCGGCAATCGTCATCCGGGCACACGTCGCCGCCAGCGGATTGAAGTTCCTGGCCGTTCTGCGATAGATCAGATTCCCGTAGCGGTCGCCCTTCCACGCCTTCACCAGTGCCACATCGGCGCGAATCCCGCGCTCCAGAATATACTCCGTGCCGTCGAAGAGCTTGTGTTCCTTGCCTTCGGCCACGCTGGTTCCAATGCCGGTGCGCGTATAAAAGCCAGGAATCCCCGCTCCGCCGGCGCGCATCCGCTCCGCCAGTGTTCCCTGCGGGCAGAACTCCACCTCCAGCTCGCCCGTCAGATACTGCCGCTCAAACTCGGCATTCTCGCCCACATAGCTGGAGATCATCTTGCGAATCTGCCGCGTCTCCAGCAGTAGTCCCAGACCCCATCCATCCACGCCGGCATTGTTGCTGGCCACCGTCAGCCCACGCACACCCGTTTCGCGCAGCGCCAGAATCAGCGCCTCCGGAATCCCGCACAGCCCGAAGCCGCCAATCGCCAGCAGCATCTCGTCCTGCACCACGCCCGCCAGCGCCGCGCGCGCATCCGGCCACAGCTTGTCCATTCCCTGTCGCATTCCTGCCTCTATCTGATCTCGCGCGACCCCGTCGCTCCACCCCGGAAGATATCGCACACAGGGCAGAACCCACAACCGGAAAGCAGGCGCGCTCAGGACTGCGCGTTCAGCGTCGCCCGCTGCGCAGCAAAGATCTGCCTCAGCCCGCCCTCGGCCAGGTCCAGCAGTTCATTCAACTCGCTGCGCGAGTAGCTGCCCTTTTCCGCCGTCGCCTGCGTCTCCACCAGCCCACCATCCTCGGTCATCACCACATTCATGTCCACCTCGGCCTGCGCGTCCTCTTCGTAGCACAGGTCCAGCAGCGCCTGCCCTGCCACACGTCCCACCGAAGTTGCCGCCACCAGTTGCCGCAGCGGCGACTTCGCCAGCGTTCCCGCCTTCACCAGCGCGCCCAGTGCCAACTCCAGCGCCACCGCCGCTCCGGTAATCGCCGCCGTCCGCGTT
>JAJZHE010000096.1 GCA_021804655.1 Acidobacteriota bacterium | reverse complement strand
TTGCACATACAAAACGCATCCACGGCGTGATTGCAGCGCTTCTCTGGTGGATTGCCCGCTGGATTGTGATCCTGATGCTCTTCATTCTGGTCAGCATGGTGGCGGTCGCGTTCTAGGTGTATAGTCCCGCAAAATGATGGGTTGGGTCGAGGATCAATCTGTCGGGATCTTGAGTCCAGAGCTTGCAGAGGTATTCGTAGGGTATGAGACCTTTGAGCGTCTTGAGTCTTCGGGCAAAGTTGTAGGCGTTGACGAAGTCGGCTGGCATCGAGACTGTGGGAACGTTTGTGGGAAGCGCCCGCTTGGATTCCTCCACACGCATGGCGACGCTCTCGCTCACAGCGTGCGGTCCAGATGCACATACCCGCCATCCACATGCAGAAACTGGCCCGTCGTGTGGCTGGAGCGCGGCGAAAGCAGAAAAACGACGGTGCTTGCGATCTCCTCGGGTGTGGTCAGCCGATGCTCCAGCGGGATGCTGCGCTCGATCGACTTCAGCTTTTCGTTCGGTTCAGGAAACGTCGCAATCCACTGCCGATACAGCGGCGTCATCACCTCGGCGGGAATGACGGCGTTGACGCGAATCCCCAGCGGAAGCAGCTCCACCGCCCACTCGCGCGTCAGCGCTAGCGTGGCGCCCTTGGCAGCGGCATAGCCTGAGGTGTTGCCCTGTCCGGTCAGCGCCACCTTCGACGCAATATTCACAATGGAACCCTTCGTCAGCTTCAGCGCAGGCAAAGTGTAGTGCGCCAGCGCGTAGTAGTGCATCAGGTTGGCGTTGACGGATTGCAAAAATCGCTCCGGGTTGCCGTGCTCCAGGCCAACTCCGTCGTTGACGCCGGCGTTATTGACCAGCGCGTCGATTTTGCCGTGCAGGCGCAGAGCATCCTCCGCGGCAAGGCGACAATCGTCCGGCGTCTTCAGATCAAGCAGAACGATCTCGCAGCGCAAGCCCTCCGCGCGCAACGTTTCGGCAAAGGAACGCGCCGCCGCTTCATTGCGATCGATGATGACCGGGATCGCTCCTTCGCGCGCCGAGGCGGCGGCAATAGCCGCGCCGATACCCGCGGCGCCGCCGCTGATGAGGATGACTTTGTCCTGCATGTCGAGATTCATTTGGAAGGCTCCGGGCGAGATGAAATGCAGGTGCGGCTGAGCAATGTGCAGCTCATGCGGATTCAAGGATAATGTTCGCGTACTGTGTCATGTCCGCGGTGCGGATCAGTCCGATGGCCGATGGCACACGCTGCTTGAAATGCACGTGCGGTTCAAAGGTGACAGGAATCTCTGCGAGCGCCCGCGCAAACGAATCGCGTCGCTCCTCGGAGTTGGCTGCCTGGAACTCGGCTGCCATGTACGCAGCGCCGATGGAAAAGTTCATGCGAATGGCTGCCAGCACATCGAGAACCCGCGGAATGTCATCGGTCAGCGTGATGTCGATCGTCTCCACCTGCGGCCAGAAAGGAAATCCCCGGTCGGCGATCACCAGCGTGTTGGTGTGGCGGACGCGGCTGAGCAGCGCGTTGATCTGCGGATTGAGAATGCCGCCGACGAGCATGATGACCCTCCCTGGGCAAAGTGAAATGGTGCCGATCTTTCGTCAATCCTGAAGGCCAACGCGCGCGCCGGTCTGCGTCAGGCGTTGATGGCCATTCCTTCGACCGCCGCGTACGCGTCCAGCATCGCCTCGGCCAGCGTGGGGTGCGCGTGAATCGAGAAGATCATCTCGTCCACCGTTCCCTCCAGCTCCATCACCGCGACCGCTTCCGCAATGATCTCCGTCGCGCCCGGACCAAGAATGTGAACGCCAAGAATCTCTCCGTATTTGGCATCGGCAACGATCTTCACAAAGCCGTCGTGCGTGCCCAGAATGGTAGCCTTCGAGTTGCCGGCGAAGGGAAACTTGCCCACCTTCACCTCGTGCCCGGCAGCGCGCGCTGCCTCTTCGGTCATTCCCGCGGATCCGATCTGCGGCTCGGTATACGTGCAGGCCGGAATGCGATTGCGGCGAATCGGACGCGCCGGGCGGCCGGCGACACGGGCTGCGGCAACCATCCCGGCCATCGATCCCACATGCGCAAGCTGCGGCAACCCGGCAACAATGTCGCCCAGCGCATAGATGCCCGGAACCGCAGTCTCCATCCACTCATTCACGGCCAGGTAACCGCGATCCGTCGCAAGGCCAACCGCGTCGAGGCCGATGTCGGCGGTCCGTGGCGCGCGACCGACGGCGATCAGTACTTTTTCCGCTTCCACGCTTTGCAGGCGACCATTGGAATCCGTGAAATCCACGCAAACGCCAGAGTCCGTGCGCTGGACCGACTCCACGCGCGCGCCGGTGGAGGCGTCGATGCCGCGCTTCTTGAAGACCCGCGCCAGTTCCTTGCTGATCTCGGCGTCTTCATTGGAAACCAGCCGCGGCAGAAACTCCAACAGCGTGACCGACGCGCCAAAGCTGCGGAAGATGGAGCTGAACTCGACGCCAACCGCGCCGGCCCCGATCACAATCAGGCTCTTCGGCGGCTCCGGTAGGGTGAGAATCTCCATGTTCGTCAGAATGCGATCGTCCGGCTTCAGCCCCGGCAGCAGCTTCGCATCCGAACCGGTGGCCAGAAAAACGTTGCGCGCGCACACAACGCTCGCTGCGCCATCCGGTGCAGTCACGGCAAGCGCGTGAACGCCCTCCTGCGCCGGTCCGGTCAGCCGACCGTAGCCCCGCACGACCGTGACCTTGTTCTTCTTCATCAGGAAATCGAGTCCCTTGGCATGCTTCAGCGTGATGCCGGACTTGCGGTCAAGCACGCGCTGCCAGTTCAGCGTGGGCGTGCCCAGGTTCTCGATGCCAAACTCCGCCGCGTGCTGGACGTGCTCCCACACTTCAGCGTTGAACAGCAGCGCCTTGGTCGGAATGCAGCCCCAGTGCAGACAGGTGCCGCCGAGTTTGTCGGTGGCTTCAATGAGCGCAACCTTCAGGCCGTACTGGCCGGCGCGGATGGCAGCGGTATAACCGGCAGGCCCGCCGCCGAGAATGGCAATGTCAAAAACAGTTTCGAGTGCGTCGGCCATGGTGCATTTCCTTTTGCCGCTTTGTCCTTGTGCTGCTTCGTCCTGCTGCGGCCCTGCAAGGACAGTCTAAATCCCCGACTGCGCATTGAGCACGAGGGGATGAATGCGTCTAGAATCGGTGTGCTCGTCAGAAGCTTGCAATCTGGCAGCGAATCAATTCCGGAGGATGAGGATGCAGATGAAGATCAGCGGGCAGAGAGCACTGGCTCTGGCAATCATGATGGCGGGCGCAATGGCTCTGGCGCAGCAACCAACCGGGACACTGGCCGCCAGCAAACCGAAGACGCCGTCCGGCGCTACGATCACGATTCCAAACCCGGCAAAGCTGCCCAGCATCGGCAAAGTGGACGCCCGCTACGCTTCGTTCAACGTGGAGATGGCCGAGATCACCGGCGGACGCTTCTGGAAGCCCTATCCCAAAGCAGGAGCGCAGCCACTCGCGCCACCCGCAGCGCAAACCTCCCATGCCGGCGACCACAGCCAGCCGCCTGGGACCAGCGCCGATCTCTACCAGTATCGTCCGCCCATCGATCTCAGCAATCCCCGTCTGGTGAAGCTGGCCCGCGAACTGGGGCCGTCGTACATGCGCGTCAGCGGAACCTGGGCCAACCGAACCTGGTTTCAGGATGACGACCAACCCGCGCGCTCCACGCCGCCCGCTGGGTTTGGCAGCGTGCTCACGCGCGCCGAGTGGCATGGTGTGCTCAACTTTCTTCACGCTACCGGCGATAGCCTGGTGACTTCGTTTGCCGTCAGCGCGGGCACGCGCAACGCAGCGGGTGAGTGGACGCCGGATCAGGCCCAGGCGTTCATCGACTTCACGCATCATGTCGGCGGCACAATCGCCGCTGCCGAGTTCATGAACGAGCCAACCTTCCCCGAAGTCGGCGGCGCTCCAAAGGGCTACGACGCGGCGCAGTTCGCACGGGACGCGAAAAGCTTTGCCGCATTTCTGCGCACAGCTTCGCCGGGAACGGTCTTTCTGGGGCCAGGCGGCGTGGGCGAAGGACCACACAGCCTGATGCCCCCTGGAATGCAGATGAAGCTGATGGAATCCGATGCGATTCTCGCTGCCACCGGCCCAGTCTTCGATGCCTTTTCCTACCACTTCTATGGTGCGGTTTCGCAGCGCTGCATGGGACGAACGACCGTGGCCGACGCGCTCAGCGACGAGTGGCTCGACCGCACCGTCCAGACCGAGGAATTCTATGCCGCGCTGCGCGACAAATACATGCCGGGCAAGCCGCTCTGGCTCACAGAAACCGCCGAGACAGCCTGCGGCGGAGACCCGTTTGCCAGCGATTTTGCCGACGTCTTCCGCTATCTGAACCAACTCGGCGCGCTCGCCCAGCGCGGTGTCCAGACGGTCATGCACAATACGCTGGCGGCCAGCGACTACGGCCTGCTTGATGAGCGGACACTGGAACCGCGTCCGGATTACTGGGCCACTCTGCTGTGGAAGCGCACCATGGGCCAGACCGTGCTCCAACCTGCGCTCCATCCCGCACCCGGCCTGCGCCTCTATGCCCAATGCGCACCCGCGGGCGGCGGTGCGGTCACGCTGCTCGTGCTGAACATGCAAGCGACAGCGCTCACACTGCGTCTGCCGGAAGCCGCGCAGCAGGCTTCGTTGACAGCCGCATCCCTGACCAGCTCCCGAGCCTTGATGAACGGCAAGCCGCTCGCCACCACACCCGACGGCACAGTGCTGCTTCCATCCACAGTTCTGGCGCACGCCGGAAACCTCACACTGCCAGCGACAAGCGCAACCTTCCTCACCTTTCCTCATGCGAGCAACCCGGCATGTCGATGACGCGCAGCCTGTTTGTCTGCGAAGCGCTGCGCCGTCATACTGAATTCAGCGCTACGTCGGCATACTGAATGCAGCGGATGACCCGACAAGGGCAACGCCACCGGAGCATCCATATGGAGCTTCAATGGACCAAGGAGCCTCAATGGACATTGATCTTGCCGCCCGTTACACCGCTCACTGGGAAGGCCAGCGCTCCACCGTCTATCGCGACACAAAAGGCATTCCGACCATCGGCGTTGGCTTCAACCTGACCACAGGCAGCGCTCCGGCGGAGATCGCCGCCCTCGGCCTCGATTACCAGGCTGTGCTCAGCGGCTCGGTCGCCCTCACCGACGCGCAGATTCAGCAGTTGCTCCAAACCACTCTGCAAACCGCTGTCGCCGCCGCCCAGGCGCTGGTCGCCGACTTCGACTCCATCCCCAGTGCGCAGCAGATCGTGATGACCGATCTCGCCTTCAACATGGGCCAGGCCATGCTGGCAACCTTCGTCCACACGCTCGCCTTTGTCCAGCAGCAGAACTGGGAGCAGGCTGCCTACAACCTGCGGCAATCCCTTTGGTATACCCAGGTTGGCTCTGGTCCCGCGCAGCGCGGCGGAGCCGACTGCGCCGTGCTGGCTGGCACAGCTCAGCCAACCGACTTCCTCAGCGCTTCCGCTTGAGCGCAGCGCTCCAGGACTCAAAAAAACAGGCCTCAAGACAAAATGCGCAACCGGCGACCATCCCCCATGGTCATCGGCTGCGCATCGGTCTGCTGCAAAAAAGTGCGGCGTATGCGGCGGTACGTTCGACGCGCCGTTATCTTGCTCGCTGGCTCACCGCGTTGCCAGCAGATATTGCTTACTCCGGGTTCGATTCGGATTTGCCCGAGAACGAGGCCACCACCGCGGGGCAGAAGAGAATTGCCAGAAACGCTATTCCAACCAGAAGGTCATGCATCGCTTTGTCTCCTTTTGATGAGCTTCAATGCGCCCATCCACGTGATCCAGATTCGCTCATTTTCGTTCCCAACGTAATCCCACATCCCGTCCAAACCGCGAACCGTCGGCGTCATCGCCCATCCCACTTTGGTGGTATGCCCACAGGTTGCCCCGCGAAGCCGCTATCCTGTCTTCAGTCATGTCTCTGATCGAACCCGTTCCGCAGCCCGTTGCCGCTTTGGACGCCGAGTCCCTCGAATGGCCTGCGCTGCAAGCGCTGCTTGCCACTCTGGCGGACTCTGAACCGGGCCGCGACGCCTTGCGCGCCCTTGCTCCATCCTGCGATCGGCTCTGGATCGAGCGTGAGCATCGCCTGGTCGCACAACTCGACGCACTGCTTTCCGCCAGCGCTGAACGGCCCGCGCTTGCCGCCCTCTTTGACCCTCAAGATGCTCTCGATCAAGCCACCATTCCTGACTCCGCGCTGGACGCAGCAAGCCTGCTGGCCATCGCGCGCCTGGCCGCGCTCCAGGCCAACTGGCGCTCGCTCATCCATGACGTCTCCGCCGCCGTTGCTGCGCGCATTCCGGACCTCGTCGCGCTCACCCAGCCGCTCTCCGCTTCCATGCGCACGCTCGGTGAATCCATCGAGCGCAAATTCCTGCCCGACGGCACCCTCTCCGACGATGCCAGTCCAGAACTGGCCCGCATCCGCCGCGAGATGATCCGCCAGCATCGCGTCATCGAAGAGACGCTGCACTCGGCGCTTCGGCGGCTTTCCGCAGACGGTCACGCGCAGGAGGGACTCATCACCGTGCGCGGCGACCGCTTCGTCATCCCTGTCAAAGTCGAGCAGAAGCGACGCCTGCCCGGCGTTCTCCATGGCGCCAGTTCTTCCGGACAGACCGTTTACCTTGAACCGCTTGAAACCATCGAGCAGAACAACGAACTCGTCCGCCTGCTGGAGGACGAGCAGGCCGAAATCCATCGCATCTACGTCGCGCTCACACGCCTCGTCGCTCAGCACAGCGTTGCGCTTGCCGCCGGCGCCGTCATTCTTGCCCAGCTTGACTCGCTCCAGGCACGCGTTCGTTTTGCCCGCGCCTACAACGCCGTTGCGCCCACCTTCGACGACTGCGCCTTTCGTCTCGCCGCCGCGCGCCATCCGCTGCTGGAGCTGCGCCTGCGCTCCACCGGCGGCAGCATCGTTCCTTTCACCGTCGCGCTCGACGACGAGCATCGCCAACTCATTCTCTCCGGCCCCAACACCGGCGGCAAAACCGTCACCCTGAAGACCATCGCGCTGCTGGCCATCATGGCGCAATCCGGCGTTCCCGTTCCAGCCAGCGAAGCCGTGCAGCCCATCTTCACCGCCTTTCTCGCCGACATCGGCGACGCGCAATCCATCGCGCTTGCGCTCTCCACCTTTTCCGCGCACGTGGCCAACATCACGCGCCTCGCCGCCCACGCCACCAACTCCGCGCTCATCCTCCTCGACGAACTCGGCTCCGCCACCGATCCCGACGAAGGCGCCGCTCTTGCCGTCGCCATCGCGGATCGTTTCCTTGCGCTCCGCGCCTGGTCCGTCATCACCACCCACCACACCGCGCTCAAGGTCTACGCCGCCAACACCCCCGGCGTCCTCAACGCTGCCGCCGGAGTCGATCCGGCCACGCTCGCGCCCACCTATCAGCTTCGCCTGGGAGTGCCCGGCGTCTCCGCCGGCATCGCCACAGCCGAGCGGCTGGGCCTGCCGACGGAGATCGTCGCCAGCGCTCGCCACCGGCTCAGCTCGCAGCAGCTCGACATCGCACGCTTCCTCGACTCCATCCACGAGCAGCTTCAGTCCCTTGAGTCCGAGCGCAAAGCCGCACGCGCCGAGCAGTATGCGCTCAACCAGGAGCGCGCACGACTGGCCCGCGAAGGCGATGCCGAGCTACGCCAGCGCTCCCGCACGCTGGAGCAGCAGTTTGCCGCTCTCCTGCGGGAGTTTGAAGCGCAGATGCGCCAGGCCGTCGCCGCCCTCGACGACACCAACGCGCGCCTGAAGGCCACGCGTGAATCCCGCAGCCGCATCGAGCGCATGCGCGCCGAATTCGAAGCGCAGTTCCGATCCAGCGTCGCCGCCCTGCGCCAGCCCGTCGAAGACTCTTCGCAGCACGCGGCTCCCGCAGCTTCTTTCACCCCGGGCATGTCCGTGCTCGTGCGCAGCCTCAACAAGCCCGCCACGCTCACCCGGTCCGTCGAAAAAGATCTCTGGGAGGTCGCCATCGGCGCACTCAAAATGCGCGTCCGCACCTCCGACCTCGCCGCCGTCGCTGAGCCGTCGCCCACGGAAAGCCCACTGCGCGCCGCCCGCAAACGCTCCGGCATCACCGTCACCGCCGCCGAGCCGGACTCGTCCATTCCGTCGGAGATCAACTTCATCGGCTTCACCGTCGATCAGGCCACCGAAGAGCTGGCAAAATACCTCGACCGCGCATTCCTCGCCGGCCTGCCGCGCATCCGCGTCATCCACGGCACCGGCATGGGTGTTCTGCGCCGCTCCCTGCGCGAATACCTGCGCACACACCCCCACGTCGCCCACATCGAAGAACCTTCCCAGCTCGAAGGCGGCGCCGGAGCCACCACCGTCCACCTGCGCCAATAAAGCATTTTCCGGAAAGGTGTAAACCAAAACCATTCTGCGGATTGGATTTTTCCTCAAGAAAAATCCACCCTCACGAACTTCCGAAAGTTTATAGTATTCCGGAAAATGCCTTAGCCCGCTCACCCGCCGCATTGCCATGCTAAGAAGTTGGTACGGTAGCCAGCGTCGCGCCAAGTGTTGTCGAAAATGCTCCGACGGCACGGGGTGCAAGATGCAGATGATCGACGAAGTCATGCGGATCGCTCATCCATCCAGAAGCATCGATAAGCGTAATCTGCTCTTCTGCTGCCATCTTGCGAAGAGCTTCAAGATATTCTTTCCAGGAAGGCCGTGCATAGAAAGTCTGCCTGTGAAAGGGAGATGTTGGCATGATCAAAATGACAACACGCAGGCCGTGATCATGCGCTTGTTGAAGGATCGAGCGGTAGGGCGAATTGAATCTTTGTTGGCTACTCAAAAACTGCTGAACCTCTTCGTCAAACTTTGTGACGCTCCCTGCTTCGAGCGCGTCGAAGTCCGCCGCGCGCCCCATGCTGTTGGTCGCCACGGGCGGCATTCCGACCTGTGCCATCCTTCGGCGCAGCATCTCCACATCGCGCCAGGCAGAACCTCGGTTGGCTACAAGCGGCAGTGCTCGCATCAGTTCCACTGCCAACTTCTGTCCCGGATCGAAGCGATAAACAGCCTGAACCTCGCGCATCGAAAAAACGGAATCAATTGCAACCATGCGGTTACCCACAAGATCGTCAACCCTCGTCGGAACATCGCTGGTCAGTTGTAGGTCGTAAGCTCCAATGACGACAGTACGGAGTGATGGTTGGTGTTCAATCGCATCTTCAAACAGCAATTCCTGCTCTGGAGGCTGAGTTGCACCAAGAGCGGCATTCAGGCCGCGCAAAATTACGCCGTGTTGATAGGCAGCGGATTCGAGCTTTGCTTCATCAATGTATCCGTCGAGCAGAGAGTTACCCACAAACAGAAGATTCGCGTTACTTGTGTGAGCAATCTCGACCAGCTTTCTACGATACGGCAGGCGATGACTCCAGCGACTCATCAACTCATTGCCGCCAAATAGAATGAGAAGACAGGTCATCACAAAGACCGCGAGTTGATGTCGATTTATCCAGTCAGTCATTGTGTCACGCCCTAGAAATCGATGTAGATAAACTTCGACGATTGTCCGCTAAAGGCATAGATCAGTACGATTGCTGCCGCCCACGCACAGCAACGCAAAAACCATCCGGAGACGCCGAAAAACCATGTCGGCGCATCATCGCGCTCACCAGCAATCCATTCAATTCCCACTCGCAGCATTGTAAGCATTATCCGATTACCAGCTTTCTGAAAAAAAGCATAGCATCGTGCAAATTCATACAGAAGAATGCCCATGCCAGGTTGACAAGAACAAAGGTGAGAATGCGGCTAGACCATACCGCCGCAGGACTTTCACTCGCCGCACCGCGCCAATGGCGCCAGAACCGGTGCAGTGCCAGCATGACGCCATGGACAAGCCCCCACACGACAAAATTCAATCCCGCTCCGTGCCACAGTCCACTGACGAGCATCACCACCATCAAATTGAGATAAATCCGCCAGGAAACTACGCGTGATCCGCCCATCGGGATGTAGATGTAATCCATAAGCCAGCGCGTGAGTGAAATATGCCAACATTGCCAGAACCGCTGAATGTTCCTGCGCCCGTATGGCCAGTCAAAGTTTTCTGGCACACGAATACCAAACAAGCGCGCTGAGCCGATGGCAATGTCAGAGTAGCCGGAAAAGTCAGCGTAAATCTTGATTCCGTAGGCAAATATCCACAGCAGCAATGTTCCGCGATGCGCTTGAAGTATATCTCGCCCGTTCAGATGATCCGTCCACGCGGTCATAAGATCGGCCACCGCAAATTTCTTTACCAAACCGGTGAGGATACGTGTTCCACCTCGCTCCCAGTCGCGCCCCCACCCAGTCGGCTTAGCGCGCAGTTTGGGCAGGAAGTCCTGGTAGCGCTTGATTGGTCCTGCGACCATCGTTGGGAAAAAGAGGATGAATGCCAGATACTCACTCAGGCTGCCGGATTCGGTTTTGCCCGCTTGTCGATCCCATGCGTAGTGATAAAACTCGAAGGTGAAAAATGAGATTCCAAGCGGCAGAAACTGTCCGCCCCATCGGATGGGATTTGGGGTATGCCAAAAGATGAGACCAGTAAAAAAATTCCAGTACTTGAAGATGCACAGCAAAATAACGCTTTGCGCAAGCCCCCAAAAGCACCAGCGGGAATTTGGTCTGTAAAGACGACTTACGATCGACTCCCAAAGGAAGATGGCAAGGCACGCTGCACCCCACCAACCTGCCATTGAATACGCAAAATAGAGGAAGAATCCGCTTCCAAAGCCAATGATGATCCAGGGACGCAGGCGCTCAGAGACGACGCGATAAATGGTGGCCGCCGGAAGCAGGAAAACCAGATAATAGACAAAGGTGTTAAAAATCAAAGGGATTCATCCGTCGTTTTCTGAACTTTATCACCAAAGCACTCAGGCAAGCTCAGAGGCACGTAAATTTGTTCCAGCAATTTCGGCGTCTTGGCCCACATCGCAGGGCAAACGCACCATAGCGGCTACATGCAGCGGCGAGTGGAAGGATTGAACTGGGGAGATGGAGATTCCGCTGAAGCAATTTGCCGAATTGCAGGATCCTCGTTTGGCGCGCACGCGGCGTCATT
>JAJZHE010000095.1 GCA_021804655.1 Acidobacteriota bacterium | reverse complement strand
GGTGAGTCCGAAGCTCATGTTTTCGACGTTGGCTCCTGTCACGACGACGCCGGAGTGCAGCAGGATTGCGGCGCCGACGCGGAAGCCAGAGTACGGCGCGTAGGCGTTGAGCGCAGCGGCAGCGGCGGCTTCCATGAGCCGCTCAGTCTCAGCCGTGAGCGGAAGGCGATTGTTCACTGCGTTTTGGCTGGTCATGGACATTGGATTCAATGGTGGAATGAAATCCAAGCGTAAACGGAGTGGAGGGGCGAGAGCAAGCTGCACGTGCAGCAAGTCATGCAATTGCGGTCATTCAAGTTTATGGATGAGCAAGTCGATAAGAACATCAGGAAATCCGTATATGCGGTCCCCGCAGCCGCTTATATGCAGTGAGCGAAATCGGACCCAGTGAGTGAAACGAGCAGGAAAGGTCAGCTATGGACGATCTGACGCGAGAGTTTCTGATTGAAAGCCAGGAAGGTCTGGATCGAATGGAGCGATGCCTCACGGATCTTGAGGAGCGTCCTGACGACAAAGAGCTACTGAGCGATATCTTCCGGTCTGTACATACGATCAAGGGAACGACAGGATTTCTGGGTTTTCATCGTCTGGAAAAGCTGGCGCATACAGGAGAGAATCTGCTGGGGTTGCTGCGCGATGGAAAACTGCTGGCAGCGCCTCCCATCATTACCGGTTTGCTGGAGTTGCTTGACGGCCTGCGCGGCATTTTGAAAACCGTGGAAGAGACGGGCAGCGAGGGCGAAGCCGAAGATGCTGCGTTGATTGAGCAGTTGAAGCTACTGCAGGCGCTTCCAGCGGAGTTGCCCGTGAGCGCCACAGCCAAAGATGCGGAGGCTCGCGCAGCTTCTCCTGAACTCCATGCCGCTTCCACGGAAACGACGACGCAGAAGAAGACATTGCCGACGCCACCACCGCCCGCAGAGCCGCCGTCGGAGGATCGAGTCCCCGTCAAACCCGTCACAGCCGCGGTTGCCGCCACGGACAGCACACTGCGCGTGGACGTGGCGCTGTTAAATCAGATGATGAATCTGGTGGGCGAACTGGTGTTGACGCGCAATCAGATTTTGCAGGCGACTGCGCAACAGGCCAACTTTACGCTGCTTGCACGAAGGCTCGACATGGTGACGGCAGATTTGCGTGAGTCTGTGATGAAGGCGCGCATGCAGCCGGTGTCAAATGTCTTCTCGAAGTTTCCGCGTATGATCCGTGATCTGTCGCAGATGTTGCATCGAAAAGTTCGGCTGGTGCTGGAGGGTCAGGAAACGGAACTGGACAAGACGCTTCTGGAGGCGATCAAAGATCCGCTCACGCATGCAGTTCGCAACTCGATGGATCATGGAATCGAACCGCCTGAGGTACGTATGGCGACGGGCAAGGACGCCGAGGGCACGCTTCGCCTGCGCGCATATCAGGAGAGCGGCCATGTGATGATCGAGGTCTCCGACGACGGTGCGGGGATACACGTCGAGAAGGTTCGCAGCAAGGCCATCGAGCGTGGATTGATTACCGCTGAGCGTGCTGCGCAGTTGAGTGAGCGAGAACTGCTTCAGTTGATCTTTCTGCCCGGATTTTCCACCGCCGAGGCTGTGACCAACGTCAGCGGGCGCGGCGTCGGAATGGATGTCGTACGCACCAATGTGGAGAAGATTGGCGGCAAAGTCGAACTTGAGTCCCGGCCTGGCCTGGGCACGACTCTTCGTCTGCGAATTCCACTCACGCTGGCAATTATTCCTGCATTGATTGTGAAGAGCGTGGGGCAGAGTTTTGCTTTGCCACAGGGGGTGCTTTCAGAACTGGTACACATTCCGGCTGAACGGTATGGACGGGAGATTGAGTGGATGGAAGGCGCACCTCTGTATCGGCTGCGTGGAAACCTGTTGCCGCTGGTCTTTCTCGAAGGCATCCTGAAGCCAGGTGGTGGCGAAAAACCGGGTGAGGGTCGTGAGAACTTTATTGCCGTCCTGGAAGTGGATGAGCGACGGTATGGTCTGGTGGTGGATGGCCTGGCTGACCCCGAAGAGATCGTGGTGAAGCCGTTGAGCACGGTGTTGAAATCCATTGGAATCTATACGGGTGCAACTGTGCTCGGCAGTGGAGACCTGGCGCTGATTCTTGATCCTGGATCGATTGCCGTGCGCGCCGGAGTCCTGATGAATATGCAGCAGGAACGCGGAGAAGCAGCGCAGCAGCAAGCTGAGGGCGATCCGCACGATGCAGAGTTCCTGGTTGTAGAAACAAGCGGACGACGATGTGCGGTTGCTTTGCAGGACGTGCTGCGAATCGAGCGGATTCCGATCACGCGCATCGAGTATGTTGGGCTGCGTCCTGTACTCAACTTTGAGGGGCAACTGCTGCCCGTGGAAGACGCCGGAAACATTCTTGGCCAGCGCGACCGGATGATTGCACAGGATGAGCAGATTACAGTCGTGGTCTGTCGAGATGGCAACCGTCACGTTGGACTTGCCGTACATGCTGTGCTGGATGTGGCGGCAGGCAGTCAACTGCGGGAGGCGGGAACCGGTCGTCCGGCTGAGGGAGTCACTTTGCTGAAGAATCACGTGACGGGCGTCGTCAGCCTGACTGGAGTGGAAGCTCTGCACGAAGAGTTTTCTTCAGGCGATCAAATGATGGTTGGAACAAACGTGCCATGAGTCATGGCGGAAGCAGCCAGAAGCAGGTGCGACTGGCGAAGATGATGGGAAGAACAGCAGGGAGGCACGAATGCAGTCGTTGAATCAGCATCGACCGATGCACCTTCAGCAGGAAAAGAAAGAAGTTCTCGCCGAGGTCTGTTCTGTGCAAATCGGAGAGACGTATTTTGGAGTTCCCATCACGCACATCCTGGAGATTGTGGGTGGCGCGCAACCCAAGCCTGTTCCGCTGGCGCCAACCTTCGTTGGCGGACTGGTGCATTATCGCGGAGATGTGCTCACAACTGTGGCGATGCGACGGGTGCTGCAGATGAGTGAGCAACAAGCGGCTCAGGACATTCTCGTGCTTGAGGGCGAACACGGATGTTATGGCCTTCTGGTGGACTCGGTGGGTGAGGTGCTCACAGTTTCCTCAAAAGACTATGAAGCGAATCCATCCATCCTGGACGCGCGCCGCAGAGAGTTCTTTGCCGGCGCATACAAACTTGATGGAAAGCTACTCGTCATGCTGAATCCGGAACACCTGGATCCGATGCGACTGGATGCCGAATAAGTGTGCTGGATGGGACAGATTGCGGGAGAGGGGATGCAATGCGTGCGTTGATTGTGGACGATTCGCGATTTGTGAGAAATCTTCTGCGCGGATTACTGGAAGAGCGCGGAGTGGAGTGCGTGGAGGCTGCTGACGGCAGGGCGGGTCTGGAGCACCTGCGCGAGGATGCTCCCTTTGACCTGGCGCTGTTGGATTGGAATATGCCTTTCATGAATGGGTATGAGATGCTGCAACATTTGCGTGCAGAGGGTCACACGCAGATGAAAGTGCTGATGGTGACGACGGAGGCGGAGTCTGACTTCATCACACGCGCCCTTGATGCCGGCGCGGATGAATATCTGATGAAGCCCTTTGACAACGAAGCTCTCGGCGACAAACTGGCGATGCTCGGCCTGGCAGAGGCATAAAAATGACGGAACAAACTGATCCGGTCAAAATTCTGATCGTGGACGATTCCGTGGTCATGCGAACCCTGTTGCGTTCCGTTGTCATGACCGATGCGCGGCTGGAGGTTGTGGGTACGGCTATCCATGGCGAAGCGGCGCTGCGCTCGATGGAGAACCTGAAGCCAGACTTGATTTTGCTGGATGTGGAAATGCCGGTCATGGATGGGCTGAGTACGTTGCGCGCGATGCGTGAGCGCGGATTGCGAGTGCCGGTCATCATGTGCAGTACGCTGACGCAGCGCGGAGCGCAGGTGACAATTGAAGCTCTGGCGGCTGGAGCTGTGGATTACGTTGCAAAACCTTCTGGGCAATCGTCACGGGATGCCTCCATTGCCTCACTTGCTCATGATCTTGTGCCGAAGATCCTTGCATTGACCCGTCGCAGCCTCTTGCAGGCCGCGCCGCAGAGTCCGGTGACGCGAACCTTTTCGCATGCCATTCTGGTCGAGCAGACAAAATCGCGCAGAACGATCCCAGACCATGAGTCCATTCTCGATTCCATTGCTCCGCAGGTGCCGCGTGTCGTAGCGATTGGAGTCTCGACAGGTGGCCCCGCTGCTCTG
The DNA here is from genome assembly GCA_021804655.1 of Acidobacteriota bacterium. Classification (GTDB taxonomy): domain Bacteria; phylum Acidobacteriota; class Terriglobia; order Terriglobales; family Acidobacteriaceae; genus Acidicapsa. The sequence goes on along the minus strand of JAJZHE010000095.1, from coordinate 6,974 downwards.
GATGTGGTTCTTCCTGCGTTGCCCCAGGACTTTCCACTGCCCGTTCTGGTCGTGCAACACATGCCGGAGTTATTTACCCGTCTGCTTGCCGAGCGGTTGGACGGGCGTTGCGCACTGCGCGTCAGTGAGGCTCAAGAAGGGATGGCGGTTGAATCAGGTCATATCTATGTTGCAAAAGGAAACTGGCATATGGAAGTGCATGGCGAGAACCGCCAGGGTCGTGCATCCCTGCGATTGACTCAGGCGGAGCCAGAGAATCATTGTCGCCCTGCGGCAGATGTGCTCTTTCGCTCCGCGGTTGCAGCGTATGGAGGAGCTGTGCTGGGTGTAGTCATGACAGGAATGGGCGCTGACGGACTGGCCGGATGCAGACATATTCGTGCACAAGGCGGCTGTGTCTTCGCGCAGGATCAGACAACGAGCGCGGTGTGGGGCATGCCGGGGGCAGTCGTGCAGGCTGGCCTTGCGCACAAAGTTCTGCCATTGAATGCACTTGCAAAAGAAATTGTCGACAGCGTGCGCCTTGCGGCCAATAAGGCCGGCGGCGACAGCGCAATGAATCTGCAGCAGAGGGCGGTGTAGTCGATGGCGACAGAGACGATGATGGGAATGGCCGGAATCGCAACGCGTGCCTCCGCAGCTTCCGCAGCGGATTATGAGTATCTGCGTCAGCTTGTGATGGAGCATTCGCAGAATGTGCTGGACTCATCGAGAGATTATCTGTTTGACACGCGGCTCACTCGGCTGCTGCGAACGCATGGACTGACGAATATCGAAGAACTGGTGCAACTGCTGCGGCTGCGCAGAAATCCAACGCTCGAACGCTCCGTGGCGGAGTCGATGACGATCAATGAGACAAGCTTCTTCCGTGATGCCAGGCCGTTCGAACTGTTACAAACAGAACTGCTGCCAAAACTCATTGAGGCGCGCAAAGAAACTCGTAAACTGCGCCTATGGAGCGCGGCGTCCTCCACGGGACAGGAAGCTTATAGCCTGGCAATGCTGATCTGCGAACATTTCCCTTCGCTTGCAGGCTGGGATGTCGTGATTGAAGGAACCGATTTGAGCGCTGAGATGGTAAAACGCGCGCAAAGTGGACGATACATGCGGATTGAGATCAACCGCGGTTTGCCGGCGCGGCATATTGTCACGTATTTTGACCACGAAGGCGAGGATTGGATCATCAAGCCGCATGTTCGGCGCATGTGCCAATTCCGACAGGCCAATCTATGTGCTCCCACTCTGCCATTTACGAATGCCTTTGACGTGGTTTTTCTACGCAATGTCATGTTGTACTTCAACCAGGAAACTCGCAAGCGTCTGCTGGCTCAGGTACACAAGCTCCTGGCCTCCGATGGTGTGCTCCTTCTGGGATCCAGCGAACAGCCGACAGATTTGGATCGATGGGACTCGGTGCTTGCCGGGGGAACGTCTTACTACAAGCCACGCCAACGCTGACACGGTGGAAACGAGTTGCTCGCGGGACTGACGAAGCAGACGCCAGACAGCTATCCTAAGGAGCAATGTCGCCTCGGAACAAAACAACGCAGCGCAATCCAGAAGCAGTTGACTCCGTGCTGTTCAAGCAGCCTATCGTCGAGTCAGTATCGAGCCATCCCAACGATGCGCTCGACTGTTTTCATCCTGTGACTGCAACGTGGTTCCGCGAAGTTTTTGAAGCGCCGACTGCTCCCCAGCGGCTTGGCTGGCCCGTGATCGCGCGCGGAGAAAGCACGCTGATCCTCGCGCCGACAGGCACGGGCAAGACGCTGACGGCGTTTTTGTGGTGCCTTGATCGGTTGATGCTCCGCCCGCATTCGTCTGCGCGTGGATGCCGCGTGGTTTATATCTCTCCACTGAAGGCGCTGGCGGTGGATGTGGAGCGTAATCTGCGTTCGCCGCTTGCCGGCATCGAGATGGTCGCGCGGCGCATGGGCGTGGCTGTGCAGGCTCCAGAGATCAGCATCCGCACCGGGGACACATCGCAGAAAGAACGAGCGCGCTTCCGGCGGCATCCGGCGGAGATTCTGATCACAACGCCCGAGTCTTTGTATCTGCTGTTGACTTCGCAGTCGGCAGAGGCGCTGAGGACAGTGGATAGCGTAATCGTGGACGAGATTCACGCACTGGCCCCGACCAAACGCGGTGCACATCTGGCGCTGAGTCTGGAACGGCTGGAGGCTTTGACGAATCAACCGATTCAGCGGATTGGATTGAGCGCAACGCAGCGACCACTCGAAGAGATTGCACGATTCCTGGGCGGTGTTTCAGTCTCTGCTCAAACATCCGTTACGACAGCGGTTGCGGGGTCGGATGAAGATGTTTCTTCCCCGGATGGAAGTACGTCGGAGGCGGCTGGAACGGTGCATTGGCGGCCTGTCACTGTGGTGAATGCCAGCGCACCAAAGCAACTGCGGCTCAGGGTTGAGGTTCCGGTGGAAGACATGGCGCGGCTAGGTGAGATGGAGTCTGTGCCGACGGGAGCTGCTTCCCAGGCGCCGAAGCGGGTTTCCATCTGGAATGCAATTCATCCTCGCTTGCTGGAACTGATTCGCGAGCGAACTTCGACCATTCTTTTTGTCAACAGCAGACAGGTGGCGGAGCGCCTGGCAGCGGCGCTGAATGAACTGGCCGGTGAGCCGATCGTCCGCGCGCATCACGGCTCTCTGGCTGCCGAACAACGCTCGGTGATCGAGGAGGAACTGAAGGCAGGCAAGCTGCGCGGACTCTGCGCGACTTCGACGCTCGAACTCGGCATTGATATGGGTGCAGTTGATCTGGTAGTTCAGATCGAATCCCCGCCCTCGGTCGCCAGCGGCATGCAGCGGATTGGGCGCGCGGGACACAGTGTTGGTGAGGTGAGCGAAGGCGTACTTTTTCCAAAGTTTCGCGCCGACCTGATTGCCTGCGCAGCCATGACGCGCGCAATGCACGAGGGAAAGATTGAAGCAACGCGGTATCCCAGAAATCCGCTGGACGTTTTAGCGCAGCAGATTGTAGCGATGGTGGCCAGACCGCCATTTCATCGCGATACCCATCACCGAAACGTGGTTCGACTTGATGTTCCGGAACCAACCGATTTCGCGCAGCCGCAGATGGAAGCTTCCGATGAAGATGGAATGCACTTCGACGATTTATTTCGCCTGGTGCGCGGTGCAGCTCCATTTGCTGAACTGACACGCACGGCGTTTGAGGGTGTGCTGGACCTGCTGGCAGGACGCTATCCGTCGGATGAGTTTGCGGAGCTGCGCGCGCGTGTTACATGGGATCGCAATCGCAACGTGGTTACGCCGAGGCAGGGTGCTGCGCGCCTGGCGATTTTGAATGCGGGGACAATTCCCGATCGTGGATTGTATGGAGTCTTCCTGGCCGGCGCTGAAGGAAAAGCTCATCGCGTGGGCGAGCTGGATGAGGAGATGATCTTCGAGAGCCGCGAGGGCGAGACATTTCTGCTGGGTGCAAGCACCTGGCGGATCGAAGAGATTACGCATGATCGCGTGATGGTTTCGCCAGCGCCGGGCGAGCCGGGCAAGATGCCGTTCTGGAAAGGGGATGGCCCGGGGCGTCCACTGGAGTTTGGTCAGATGATTGGAGCGATGGTGCGTGAGTTGCAGGCCGCTCCACAACCGGCAGCTCTCACACGGCTGGTCACCCAGCACGATCTTGATCCGGGAGCGGCGGAAAATCTGCTTCGTTATCTGGAGGATCAGCGAGCAGCGACGGGAATGGTGCCGGATGATCGAACGATTGTGATCGAGCGCTGCCGCGATGAACTGGGCGATTGGCGCGTCTGTGTGCTGACGCCCTTTGGCAGCCGGATTCACATTCCATGGGCGATGGCGGCGATGGGGAAGATTCGCGCCGCAGGCGGACCGGATGTGGAGGCACTGTGGAGCGACGATGGATTTGTCCTGCGCTTTCCGGACAGCGACGAGCCGCCGAGTGAAGAGTGGCTGCTGGTGGAGTCGGGCGAGGTGAATGATCTTGTCCTGCGCCAGCTTGGCGCAACGGCTCTGTTTGCCGGGCGATTTCGCGAGGCGTCGGCGCGCGCACTGCTGCTGCCGCGGCGCAGGGCGGATGGCCGTACGCCCCTGTGGCAGCAGCGCAAGCGGGCCTATGATCTGCTGAGTGTGGCGTCGCGGTATCCAGCTTTCCCCATGTTGCTGGAGGCGTATCGCGAGTGCATGCGCGACGTCTTCGACATTCCCGCGTTGACGGAGACGCTACGTCGCGTGGAGCAGAGACAGATTCGTGTGCATGTGGCGGAGACGCGCAAGCCTTCTCCATTTGCTTCGTCGCTGCTGTTCAGCTATGTCGCAAATTTTCTTTATGACGGCGATGCTCCGCTGGCTGAGCGAAGAGCGCAGGCTCTCACAGTGGATCAGGAGCAGTTGCGCGAATTGATGGGCGAGGGTGACCTGCGCGAGTTGCTGGATGCCGAAGCGATCGCCGAAGTGGAGGCGCAACAGCAGGCGCTGGTCGCCCCCTATCGCGCGCGAAATCTGGATGGAATCCACGATCTGTTGCTGCGCCTGGGTGATCTCAGTCGCGAAGAGATTGCGCTGCGTGTGGAACACTCCGCATGGGAGCGGGATGTGGAGCGGCTGCTTCGCACGCGACGCGCATTGGATCTGCGTATCGCGGGTGAAAAACGGCTGATTGCCGTCGAGGATGCGGCGCGTTACCGGGACGGTCTCGGAATTCCGTTGCCGCCAGGAATCCCGGCGTCGCTGCTGGAGCCGACGGCGCAGCCCGTGCTGGAGCTGGTGCGGCGCTTTGCGCGCACACACGGCCCATTTGAGATGGAAGCCGTGACGCGCCGTTTTGCGCTGGACGGAGCGAGCGTGGCGGCGGCGCTGCGCCAGTTGTGCGCAGAGAATCGCATTCTTGAGGGCGGCTTCCGTCCGGGTGGAGTGCATCGTGAATGGTGCGACGCCGAGGTGTTGCGGCTGATTCGCAGAAAGTCTCTGGCGCGGCTGCGCAAAGAAGTGGAGCCGGTGGAGCAGCGAACGTTGGCTCGCTTTGCGATGCACTGGCAGGGACTGATGACGCCACGGCGCGGGATGGACGCTCTGTTGGATGCGATCGAAGGATTGCAGGGCGCGCCGCTGCTGGCCTCACTACTTGAGACGATGATCCTGCCTGGGCGCGTGGCTGGATATCAGTCAGGTGATCTGGACCGGTTGATTGCAGCGGGTGAAGTGACCTGGGCTGGATGGGAGCCGCTGGGAGAGCGGGATGGGCGCGTGCGTCTGTTCCTTGCCGACAGCATGGCGGCGTTGACGGCGCTGGAGCACGATGCCGCCGATTTGAACGAACGCGAAGAGCGCATGCTGGAGATTCTGAGCACGCGTGGCGCGAGTTTCTTTGATGAGTTGCATCTGGCATTGGGTGGCGGCTATCCGGGCGAGACAGTGGAGACGTTGTGGTCACTGGTTTGGCGCGGGCGCGTGACCAACGATTCGCTTCATCCGCTGCGTGCCTACGTGATGAGGCAGGAGACACGCCGCACCGGACTGCGACGCGCGCAACATGCGCAGCAGGGAAGCGCCGGATATCGTTCCCGCAGAACGGCTCCGGCGACGGCGACAGGAAGATGGTCACTGATCTCGGTCACCCACGCGAACGAAAGAATGACGACAGCGCTGCATGCAACCGCGCGGCAACTGCTGCGTCGATATGGTGTGCTGTTGCGGGAAAACGTTGCGGCAGAGAATGTGCCCGGCGGATTCTCTGCGCTTTATCCTGTGCTGAAGGCGATGGAAGAAAGCGGACAGGTGCGTCGCGGATATTTCGTTGCGGGACTTGGAGCGACGCAGTTTGCTTTGCCCGCTGCGGTCGATCTGCTGCGCTCGCTCCGCAGCTCAGGCGAGGTGTCTGCAACGGATGCCGCAAGACCGGAGTTTGTGCTGCTTTCGGCCACAGACCCGGCAAATCCTTACGGAAGCGCAGTCAACTGGCCCCCGATGCCGATCGAGGCCAGCGAGACGGAGTTTGCTCCCAGATCGCTGACACGTGCCGGATATGCCCAGGTGGTGTTATGGCAGGGGTGGCTGGTTGCGTGGCTGCGACGCGGCAATCCGCACATCGTGGTCTTTCTGCCTGCGGATGAGCCGGAGAGATCGGCGTTGGCGCGAGGGCTGGCGCGGTTTCTGGCCGAGAGCGGACGCGAGCGAATGGAGCATGAAGACGGGGTGGGTCGCCTGATCTCCACCGTCAACGGTGTGCCGGTCGCCGAGCATCCGATGGTGCATGCGTTGGCTGAGGCTGGCTTCGTCGTCGGTCCCCTGGGAATGCACCTGCGGCGTGGAGCGCGTGGAGTGACAAAATTGTCGCCCGAAGAAGCAGCAGGAAATCGGCCTGCGCTGACGCGTCCGGATGTGCCCGCACAAGGTAGCAGGAGGAACTGACGATGCCGGAAGGAGATACCATCTTTCGCACAGCGCGCGCTCTCGGTCGAGCGCTGACCGGCAGCGTTGTGCGGCGATTTGCAAGCAGCCTGGCGCAACTCGTTCAAGCCGACGACGAGCGCACCTTCGTGGGCGAACGCGTAATCCGTGTGGAGTCGCGCGGCAAGTGGCTGCTGATGATCTTTGCGCCTGCGCACAGCGAGGCAGAGACCGCGCAGCGCGTGCTGGCGACCCACATGCTGATGAGCGGTAGCTGGCACCTCTATCGACACGGCGAAGCGTGGCAGAAGCCGCGCGAACAGGCGCGCATCGTTGTTGAGACGGATGCCTTCGTGGCTGCTGGGTTTCGTATTCCTATTGCGAAGATATATACGTGGCGGCAGCTTGAGCGCGAGAGGAAGATTCCGCGCGAGGAAGAGGATCTGCTGCACGAAAAGTTCGATATGGAGGCTGCTGTGAAGCGGTTGATGGCGCGCAGCAGGGAATCGGCGGGTGAGGTTCTGCTGAACCAGCGCGTGATGGCGGGCGTCGGTAATGTCTTCAAAAGCGAGATTTGTTTTGTGG
>JAJZHE010000094.1 GCA_021804655.1 Acidobacteriota bacterium | reverse complement strand
AAAATTTCTCGCCTGGGGTTACAGTTCAGCGGCCAGGTGGAGGGATTACACGGGCTGGCTCTGGGCGGTCCCGGTCATTGGGAGGGACGCGGCAAAAACGTGTTGCCGACGACGACTTTTCCGCAGGAGCGCGGCTTGGGCAACACCTGGGACACCACGCTGATGCAGCAGGTGGGCGCGCTCGAAGGCTACGAAGCGCGGTATATGTATCAAAGCCCGAAGTATAACCGCGGCGGGTTGATTGTGCGCGCGCCAAATGTGGACCTGGCGCGCGATCCACGCTGGGGCCGCAGCGAAGAGTCGATGGGTGAGGATCCGTTTCTGGTGGGCACGATGGCCGTCGCCTTTCAGCATGGATTGCAGGGGCCTGATCCAACGCACTGGCAGGCATCTTCGCTGATGAAGCATTTTCTGGCCAACGAAAATGAGGACGACCGCGAATCCTCGTCGTCGGATTTCGATGAGCGACTCTTCCGCGAATACTACTCCGTGCCGTTTCGCATGGGCTTCCAGCTTGGCGGTTCACGCGCGGTCATGGCCGCGTACAACTCCTGGAACGGCGTGCCGATGATGATCAATCCGGTGCTGAAAAACGTGATGGTGAAGGAGTGGGGCAACGATGGGATCATCTGCACCGACGGCGGCGCGCTTGGGTTGCTGGTGACGGCGCACAAAAGCTATGCCAACAAGGAACAGGGTGCGGCGGCAGCGGTGAAGGCAGGCATCAACACCTTTCTGGACACCTATCGCCCGGATCTGACAGCGGCGGTGAAGGACGGACTCATCACCGAAGCGCAGATCGATGCTTCGCTGCGCGGGCTGCTGCGCGTCTTCTATGCGCTGGGTGAGTTCGATTCGGTCTACGATGGAAAAACACCGACGGGCGTCTCTGCTGCAAGCGATCCGTATGGGCAGATTGGCCGTACAACGGACACGCCGCCGTGGGAACGCGCAAGCAGTAAAGCGCTGGCGCGCAAGGCGACCGACGAGTCAATTGTGCTGCTGAAAAATGAGAACCAGACGCTGCCGCTGGACAAAGCAAAGATCAAGACGGTTGCCGTCATTGGTCCGTGGGCCGATCAGGTGCTGCTTGACTGGTATTCCGGCACACCGCCGTATTCGGTGTCGCCACTCGATGGCATTCGCAATGCTGTGAATCCAGGCACAAAAGTGATCTTTGCGCGCGGCGATGATGAGGTGGCGACGGTGGCCGCGGCGCGACAGGCAGATGTGGCGATTGTGGTGGTGGGCAATCATCCCTATTGCAACGCAACGCGATGGAAGCAGTGCGACACACCCAGCAATGGACGCGAAGCTGTTGATCGCAAGACGATAGCGCTGGAGCAGGAAGCGCTGGTGAAGCTGGTCTATGCAGCGAATCCGCATACGGTGGAAGTGCTGCTGTCGAGCTTCCCGTACGCGATCGACTGGAGCCAGGAGCATGTGCCGGCGATCGTGCATCTGACGCACAACAGCGAAGAGCTTGGCAATGGACTCGCCGATGTGCTCTTCGGCGCGTATTCCCCTGCGGGCAGACTGGTGCAGACGTGGCCGACGGGCGATGCGCAACTGCTGCCGATGATGGACTACAACCTGCTGCACGGACGCACGTACATGTACAGCACTCTGAAGCCGCTTTATCCGTTTGGCTACGGACTGAGCTACACGACATTCGCGTACAAGAGCATTGCGACCAGCGCGCCTGTGATGACCGCCGATGGCGAAGTGCAGGTGACGGTGACGGTGGTCAATTCCGGCGCGCGCGACAGTGATGAAGTCGTGCAGCTTTATGTGCAGCATGAGCACTCCGCCGTGACGCGTCCGCAACTGGAGCTGAAGGGATTTGAGCGCGTACACATCGCCGCGGGGCAATCTGCAGACGTGCAGATGACACTGCGCGCGCACGACCTGGCTTATTGGGACACAGCCGCGCATCTGTGGCGCGTGGGGCAGGAGCCGGTGAAGCTGCTTGTCGGCGGATCGTCCGATGCGCTGCCGTTGAACACGACGGTGACCGTGAGCAACAGCGGCACGTATGGACCCGAAGCGCACTGAGGCGCAGCGAATCCAAGTAGCTCAGAATCTCCGCGGCTTACTCGAACTACGAGCGAGCCGCAGGGAGCGGATGCAACTCTTGCAGTGAATAGACGGTGGTCTTGTGACGCTGCATCGCCGCAATGCCCTCGGCAGCGGCATGCGCAGCAGCAATGGTGGTGATGGTGGGCACGCGCGCCAACACTGCGGCGCGACGAATCGCCTTCTCGTCGAAGATGGTGTCCTGCCCACGCGGCGTGTTGATGATGAGCTGGATGCGGTCGCCTTTGATGAGATCGACGACATTAGGTCGGCCTTCTTTTACCTTGAAGACACGCTCGACCGTCATGCCCGCGGCCTCCAGAGCATTGGCGGTTCCCTCAGTGGCCACAAGCTGAAATCCAAGCTCGACGTAGCGATGCGCCAGGCGCACGGCTGCCGGTTTGTCATGGTCGTTCACGCTGAAGAATACGGTGCCGCCGGAGGGCAGCTTTTGCCCGGCAGAAAGCTGCGCTTTCGCGAAGGCTTCGCCGAAGTTTGCCGCCACGCCCATCACTTCGCCCGTTGATTTCATCTCCGGACTGAGCACGGTGTCCACGCCGGGAAACTTACCCCACGGAAAGACCGGCGACTTGACGTAAAAGTGCGAGCCGGGATCGAGGTCTTTGCCCGAGGCGACAGACTCCGGCAACAGTTCACTCAGCCTGCGCCCAGTCATCAAGCGCGAGGCGATGCGCGCCAGTGGCACGCCGGTTGCCTTCGACACATAGGGTACAGTACGCGAGGCGCGCGGATTGACCTCAATCACGAAGACGTGATCCTGTCCTGCGTCATCCCGTTGAATGGCAAACTGAAGATTGACCAGACCGATGACCTTGAGCGCCAGCGCGAGCTTCCGCGTGTAGTCACGGATGACATCGAGCGTGGCTGGGCGAATGCTGACGGGCGGCAGCACACATGAGGAGTCGCCGGAGTGAATGCCGGCCTCTTCGATGTGCTGCATGATGGCGGCGATCACCACGTCCTCGGAGTCGCAAAGCGCGTCCACATCCACTTCGACCGCGGACTCCAGAAAGTGATCGATCAACACCGGTCGGTCGGAAGAATATTCGACAGCCGTGGTCATGTAGCGCGCCACTTCCTGCGCGTCATAGGCGATGACCATCGCGCGGCCGCCGAGCACATATGAAGGACGCACGAGCACGGGATAGCCAATGCGCTCGGCGACGGCAAGCGCCTCTTCCACGCTGGTAGCCGTGCCGCCGGCAGGCTGCGGAATGGCAAGCTTCTCCAGCAATTTTCCAAATTGCTTGCGGTCTTCGGCCAAATCGATGGACGCCGGCGAAGTGCCGATGATGGGCACACCGGCCTTGAGCAGCCGCTGGGCCAGATTGAGCGGCGTCTGCCCGCCGAACTGCACGATCATGCCTACTTCCGCGCCACCTGCGGCTTCATGCTCATAGATCGCAAGCACATCTTCCAGCGTGAGCGGCTCAAAATAAAGCCGGTCGCTGGTGTCATAGTCGGTCGAGACGGTCTCCGGATTGCAGTTCACCATGATCGTCTCGTAGCCGTCGTCCTTGAGCGAAAAAGCCGCATGGCAACAGCAGTAATCGAACTCGATTCCCTGCCCGATGCGATTCGGGCCACTGCCGAGGATGATGATCTTGCGCTTGGCTGTCGGCGGCGCTTCGTCTTCTTCGTCATAGCTGGAGTAGAAGTAGGGCGTGTGCGATTCGAACTCGGCAGCGCAGGTATCCACCAGCTTGTAAATGGGGCGGACGCCAAGCCGGTGGCGCAGTTCACGCACCTGCTGAATGCCATCGTGGCCAGCAAGATTCCACTGGTTGGCAATCCGCTCATCGCTGAAGCCCATGCGCTTCCAGCGGCGAAGCTGCTGCGCGGAGATGCTCTCCGGGCTGTGCTCGGACATCTGCTTCTGCTCCAGCGCAATCTCCTGCACATGATGCAGAAACCACGGGTCCATACCGGTGTAGCGCGCCACATCGCGCACCGACATGCCGCGCTCAAAGGCAAAGCGGACGTAGTTGAGCCGTTCCGGTTGCGGCGTCACCAGTCGCTGCAACAGGCGTCGCGGATCCAGCTCTTCGCTGCCTGTTTTTTTGCCCGTCTCCAGCGAACGCAACGCCTTCATCAGCGATTCCTTGAAGGTGCGGCCAATGGCCATCACCTCGCCGACGGATTTCATCTGCGGGCCAAGCGTGTCGTCGGCGCCGGGAAATTTCTCGAACTGCCACTTGGGAATCTTCGTGACGACATAATCGATCGTCGGCTCAAAGCAGGCCGGCGTCATGCGCGTGATGTCGTTGGGAATCTCATCCAGCGTGTAGCCAACGGCGAGCTTGGCGGCGATCTTGGCAATCGGAAATCCAGTCGCCTTGGAGGCGAGCGCGGAAGAGCGCGAGACGCGCGGATTCATCTCAATGACGGTCATGCGACCATCCACCGGATTCACGGCGAACTGCACGTTCGAGCCGCCGGTCTCGACGCCGATTTCGCGCATCACGGCCAGCGCCGCATCGCGCATCTTCTGGTATTCGCGATCGGTAAGCGTCTGCGCGGGAGCCACCGTGATCGAGTCGCCCGTATGCACGCCCATCGGATCAAAATTTTCGATTGAGCAGACGATGATGACGTTGTCCGCCAGGTCGCGCATCACTTCCAGCTCATACTCTTTCCAGCCGAGCACGCTTTCTTCAATGAGGCACTCATGCACCGGCGAAAGGTCCAGCCCTCGCGTAAGAATCTCCATCAGCTCTTCGCGGTTATAGGCGATGCCGCCGCCGGAGCCACCCAGCGTGAAGCTGGGACGGATGAGAATCGGAAATCCAATCTTGCCGGCAAAATCCAGGCCGTCGCGCAGATTGTTCACCAACACCGAGCGGGAAACTTCCAGCCCGATGCGCACCATTGCATCCTTGAAGAGCAATCGATCCTCGGCTTTTTTGATCGCCTCCAGCCGCGCGCCGATCATCTCAACGTTGTATTTTTCCAGGATGCCGGAGTCGGAAAGCTCAACAGCAAGATTGAGCGCCGTCTGGCCGCCAACCGTGGGCAGCAGCGCGAATTTACCGGAGCCGGGCTGCATCATCGCCGCTTCCACACGGATGATTTCTTCAACGTAGTCCAGCGTGAGCGGCTCAATGTAGGTGCGGTCGGCAAGCTCCGGGTCGGTCATGATGGTGGCCGGATTCGAGTTGACGAGCACAACCTCGAAGCCATCCTGCCGGAGCGCTTTGCAGGCCTGTGTGCCGGAGTAGTCGAACTCCGCCGACTGGCCGATGACGATCGGCCCGGAGCCGATGACCAGTATCTTTTGTATGTCATCTCTGCGTGGCATATTTCTCTGGTTTTCCTGACTTCAAACTTGATGATCTACGAACATCCCTTGTCTTCCTATCCGCATCTTGCATGGCCGGATAGTTATGCAGGAATCACGATTTCCGTTACGCATTCGGTTCTCCACCTATATCTGACTTCATCCTTTCCATTCATCCATCATTCTACGAAAGTCATGAAACAGATAGTTACTGTCATGTGGTCCTGGAGCGGCCTCTGGATGATATTGAACGCTGAAGAGAGGCAAGGACTTATGCCGCAATCCTTCGAGCGTGTTATCGTTCAGATCGACGTGCGTCAGATCAACATCATTGTTATGGATGCTCTCGGGGTCAACGGCGAAGTTATGATTATGCGCGGTAATTTCCACCTTGCCGGTTCCGAGATTCTTGACCGGATGGTTTCCGCCGTGATGACCAAACTTGAGCTTGTAGGTTTTGCCGCCCAGCGCGAGACCGGTCAACTGATGCCCCAGGCAGATACCGAAGATCGGCACGCGCCCTAGCATCTCGCGAATGGCCTTCACCGCGTAGTCCACTGGCTCCGGATCGCCTGGCCCGTTCGACAGAAAGACCCCGTCCGGCTTCAGCTCCATCACCTGATCGGCAGTGGTCTGCGCGGGCACCACCGTAACGCGGCAGCCCTCGCGCGTGAGCATTCTGAGAATATTCCGCTTGATGCCGAAGTCATAGGCGACGACATGCAGCAGCGGTCGATCCGCGGCGGCAGCGGCGGCCAACAGCGGGTTGCCTGTCTCCGCCATCGCATCCGACGACGCAAAGGAATACGATGTCGGCGTGGAGACGACGCGCGCCAGATCCATGCCGTCCATGCGCGGAATGGAGCGCGCTTTGGCGACCAGCGATTCCGGGTTCGTGTCGATCGTCGAGATGCAGCCGCGCATCACGCCATGCGTGCGCAGATGGCGCACCAGCGCGCGCGTGTCGATCTCGCCCAGCACGGGAACCTTGTAGCGCTCCATGTACTCGTCGGTCACGCGCTCGGAGCGCCAGTTGGAACTGACCGGCGAAAACTCGCGCACGATCAGCCCTTCGATATAAGGCTTCTGCGCTTCGTTGTCCGCTTCGTTGGTGCCGTAGTTGCCAATCTGAGGATTGGTCATGACTACGATTTGGCCGGCATAGGAGGGATCGGTTGCGATTTCCTGATAGCCGGTAAGAGAAGTATTGAAGACCACTTCACCCAGGGCTTCGCCCGGAGCGCCGTATCCTTCGCCCGCAAAGATGCGCCCGTCTTCGAGCGCAAGAGTCGCTTGCATCGCGTCTCCAAGGAGTGGATTCAATCGATTCTAGCAGGAAATAGACGAGAATCAGAAAACTCTTGATTCTGCATGAGTTTCGCTGCCAGCCAAAGCACGTTCAGCGCACAAATCCTGCATCGCGACGCGGCCAGTAGACAAACTCCGCCTTGCCGTAGATGAGCCTGCGCGGCACCAGGCCAAAGTCGCGGCTGTCGCTGGCAATCGAGCGATGGTCGCCAAGCACAAAGTATTCGCCCGGCTGCACGATCTCCGGCTGCATCGAACGCGTGTCACGATACTGCTCCGGAACGTACGGCTCGTTGAGCGGCTCATCGTTGACATATACCTGACCGTTTTCAATCTCCACGCGGTCGCCAGGAATGGCGATCACACGCTTGATGTAGCTCAATCTCGGGTCGCGCGGATAGTGAAAGACGATGACATCGCCACGCTGAATCGCCTCAAAGTGATAGACAAATTTGTTGATGAAGAGGCGGTCGTGATTCTCCAGCCGCGGCAGCATGCTGGTGCCTTCCACGCGCACCGGCTGATAGAAAAAGGTAATGATGAGCACGGAGATAGCCACCGAGATCAGCACATCGCGCAGCCAGACCAGCGGCAGGGACCGGCGCCGCGGAAGCAGCGCGTCGTTCGCAGCGGCACCGCCTGAGACGGAGCCTGGGGCAGAATCAGTTTGCACGGGGGAAGATAAGGCTTCGGAGTTCTGCTCAGGCACCGCCATTCCCACAGAATATCGTATTGAGGAGATTGAATCGTTGCGCCCGTTTCATCCACACAAGCGATACCGGAAATATGCCAGTCGATGACGCACCTGACTCCCGATACAATGAAACTATGCTCAGGGACTTGAAACCACTGTTTCGGTACATGGCGCGCTACCGGTGGGGTTATCTGCGCGGAACCCTTGCGCTGATTGCCACCAACGGCATCTGGGTACTTTTCCCCCTGGTCATCGAGCGCGCAGTCAATGACCTGAATCGCAATCGCGATTCAGCCGCCTCAATGTACCACCTGATCGTGTTTTACTCCAGCCTGCTGGTGGGCATCGCAGTGCTCAAGGGCATCTTTCTCTATGCCTCACGGTGGATTCTCATCGGCATCTCCCGCGATATCGAACTCGACCTGCGCAACGATCTTTTTCGTTCACTGGAAAAGCAGGATGCCGCCTACTACCATCGCAATCGCACCGGCGACATCATGGCGCGGCTCACGAACGATCTGAACGCGGTGCGCCAGATGCTTGGCCCGGCGATCATGTACAGCGCCAACACGATCCTCTTCAGCGTGGGAGCGCTCTACTTCCTGCTGCGCATCAGCCCCTGGCTCACGCTGGTTGCGCTCGCTCCCATGCCTGTCGCCAGCATCCTGGTGCAGTACTTTGGCGCGCGCATTCACGAGCGATTTGAACGCATTCAGGCCAGCTTCTCTGAGATCACCGCACACGCGCAGGAAAACTTTTCCGGCGCACGGCTGGTGCGTGCCTTCGCACGGGAAAAAGTGCAGATTGCCTCGTTTGAAAAAGCCAATCAGGAGTATATTCGCCGAGCGCTGCGCCTGGTGCAGTTGATGGGCATGCTGTGGCCGACGCTGGAGTTTGTGCTGGGCGTGGCGATGGTGATTACTCTGTGGATAGGCGGACATCAGGTGCTCAGCCATCGCATCGACGTGGGCAGCTTCATCGCCTTCAACACCTACATGGTGATGCTCACCTTCCCCATCATCGCCATTGGCTGGGTCATCAACATCTTTCAGCGCGGAACCGCCTCTATCAAACGCATCGATGAGATTCTGCGCGCAAAGCCGGAGATCGACGACCGCTTTGCCGACGCCGCTCTTGGCCTGGCGACGGAACCGCTGCGTGGCGAGATCGAGCTGCGCAATCTGAGCTTTTCCTATGGCGAGCGCGAGGTGCTGCACGACATCACGCTGAAGATTCCAGTCGGCTCCACACTGGCAATTGTGGGGCCAACCGGAGCCGGCAAGACTACGCTGGTCAACCTGATTCCACGCCTTCTGGAGGCTCCCGACGATACGCTGTTTGTCGATGGAGTTCCGGTGAAGCGCTATCCGCTGCAAAGGCTGCGCGCAAATATAGGAGTCGTGCCGCAGGAAACGTTTTTGTTCAGCGAAACCATCCACGAAAACCTGCGCTTTGGCGCGCCAGAGGCCACGCCAGAGCAGATTCAGGACGCCGCCGAAGCCGCACAGATTCGCGCAGAGTTTGCCGAATTTCCGGAGGGGATGGAGACCATGGTGGGTGAGCGCGGCGTCACGCTTTCCGGTGGCCAGAAGCAGCGAACATCGATTGCGCGCGCACTGCTTCGCAGGCCCAGCATCCTGATTCTGGATGATGCACTGGCCAGCGTGGACACCTATACCGAGGAGCGCATTTTGCAGGGACTCCAGCGCTACACCCGCCACTGCACGACGATCCTGATTGCGCATCGCATATCGACAGTACGCGCGGCGGACAGGATTGCCGTACTGCACGACGGGCGCATCTGTGAGACGGGCACCCACGAAGAGTTGCTCGCACTGGGCGGCTACTACGCTGATCTGTATGAGAAGCAACTGCTGGAAGAAGAGCTTTCCGTAGCAAGCTGAGCGTGGAGCAATCCGGTTAGGGTCTTCAAGCTGTCCAGCGGACACTTTCACCGTTTGCAAGTGGAGTTGAGGCAGCATTGCGCTGCGCCCCGGGAATGTGAACTGGCACTTGCGCCGACGCTTGCGCTGCCTGCTGGGCTGTTTGCTGGGCTACCTGGCGCCATGCGTCACGCACGTTGCGCACACACTGGATGACCTCGCGAAAACGATCCGCGGAAGCCGTCTGTGATGCCTGTAGCGTGAGCGCAAAGATGGAGGCATAGAACTCACTGAGCACCTCTGCCGGGCGGCCTCCGATATCCATGCGCAGGCGCGCCTGAAGATGAATCATAATGTCGAGCGTGCGCTTGACGGCTGCGCGACGACCATTTACATCTCCAGACTCGACCGCTGCAATCGCGGTGAAGAGAAAACTGATCATGCCATCATAGAGCGCGACCACGAGTTCGACGGGCGAAGCGCCTTCCAGCGCGTGTTGCTTATAGGAAGACATACGGGTAGGTGCAACCTCCTGTTTGCTACAGGGCCAGCGACGGCCTATAACCGGTCCAGAACCGGAAGCGGTTGAAGCCGTTCTGGGTTCGCAATCAAAGTGTCGGATTCACGTATCCGGTGACGGCAGAGTAGATTTCGCTCATGTTGTTCAGGTTGGACGGAATCTGCTGCAAGGTCTGGTTGGCAAGGTTGAGTTCCGTGGTCAGGCTGGACTGCTGCGAAGAGATGAGCAGATTTTCATTGGAGATATTTTGGTTCAGCGAAGAGATGATTGCGCTGTTGGCGCTCAGATCGAGCGATAGCATTCCCGTCGGCGAACTGGTGCCCAGCGTATTGACCGCCGTCGAGAAGTTCAACCCCCAGCTTCCAGCGTTCTGAAAGAAGCTGACCACACCAGAGTAATCCTGATTCAGCTCGGTATTCAGCGTGCTGGTGTCCAGCGAAAGCGTCCCGTCATTGTTCACCGAGATGCCAAGCTGCGTGGCACTGCCGATGTTGCCCTGCGTGTTGGTCTGATTGATGGTGCTCAGCAATTGCTCCTGGAACATGGCCAGCGTCGGTGAACCGAAGAGCGGCTGCGGAGTTCCCGTCGTGCTGTTGGCCTCCTGGGCATTCACGGCGCTGATGACTGCGTTATAGTCCGAGACAAGCTGTCCAACCGAACTGACAACAGCCGTGTTGTCATTGAGAATCTGGACCTGGACTGTCTCTGGCGTGCCGCTGGTGATCGGCGAGGGCGCAAGCAATTGAAAGGTGACGCCGGGAATCACTGTGCTGACGGTGTTCGACGCGGCAGCCACACTGACGCCATCGACGACCAGGCTGGCATTGGCACCTGTTGTCGCTGAGGTGTAGCCAAGCGCAGTGCTGGTCGTGCTGTCGGTCACGCTGGAAGTCACAGTGAGATTTCCGCCCGCGCCAGAGGTGCCCGAAACCAGCGAAAGCCGCGAACCATTCGCGTCCGTAATCACACTGGCGTTCACGCCGATCGCAGCAGAATTGATCGCAGTCGCCAGCGTCGTCAGCGTGTTGCTCGTCGAGCCGATGGTGATCGTCTGCGCCGTGCCGGAGCCAATCTGGATCGTCAGCGAGCCGCTGAGCGTGTCAGAAGAGTTTGTGATCGCGGCGAGATAACCCGAAGATGTGGAGGCAAGTGAGTTCACGACGATGGTATGCGTGCCAGCAACTGCCGAGGAGGAAGCAGAGGTAAGCGCAATCACGCTGGGGTCAGAACTGGAACCTTGCTTGCCCGCCAGCACACCCTGAAAATTCGTCAGATTGCTCATGTCTGTCGAAACCTGAGAAAGAAGCGAGCCGAGATTCGAGATCACCGTATCCTGCGCATTCGTCGTGCTCACCTGGTTCTTCCACGGCGTCTCCACATTCTGCAGATTCCCCACAATTTGGCTGACGGTCTGGCTTACATTAAAGCCCACGCCGC
>JAJZHE010000242.1 GCA_021804655.1 Acidobacteriota bacterium | reverse complement strand
TGGACTTCATCTGCAGGTACTTCAAGATCAGCATGGCGATCAGCGCCGTCCAGATCTGCGTCTTGACGGCATTGGCGCTGGTGCCCAGGAACGACTTTACTTTGGCTGTCTGTTTCAGCGCCTTGAACAACAGGGCGACATACTGCCCATCAACATCATCCCGATGAAGTCACGATCCACTATCGATTCCATCCGTTGTGCACGCAGAAGCTTCCGGTGATCCGGCGGTACGAACGTTACAGCGAGACATTTTACGTGGTGCGCCGAGTCGACGGGCGTCCTCTGGCAGTGCCAGAGTGGATGACGAATCCAGAAGCGGCGAACGTAATGTTTGTATCGACGGCCCGCTTGCCCGGCAAAGTGCTTCTGAGATTATGCAATGCGGCCGTGACCATCCCTACCTCCTCTGTGCAGAATGTGCGCGAGGAGAATCAGGATGTCAACGGCCAGGACAAAACAGCAACGCCATCTTTTCGAGGAACCTCTTCCCGCAGTCGGCGTACAACTTCCGCAGGAGGTAACAGACCAGCTTCGCCAGACATTGACGCAGTGGATGCAGGCGCAGGTCAGGGGAATTCGCAAGGAGGCCGGCGATGAACAAGATCACCGCTGAGCATTTATCTCGGCAAGCCTGTGTCTACATTCGTCAATCAACGCCGGGACAGGTGCGGCAGAACCTTGAGAGCCAGCGCCGCCAATATGCCTTGGTCGACCATGCCCGCTCTCTGGGCTGGGAGAACGTCCAGGTAATCGATGAAGATCTCGGCCTATCAGGGTCTGGAACTCGCCGTCCAGGCTTTGAACGGTTGTTGCGTGCGCTCTGCGATGGGCAAGTTGGAGCAGTCTTCAGCATCGAGGCGTCCCGCCTGGCGCGTAATGGGCGGGACTGGCATACGCTTCTGGAGTTCTGCAGTGTGGTCGGCGCGCTGCTGATCGATGCCGAGTCCGTCTACGATCCAAGGCTCACGAATGATCGCCTGCTGTTGGGCATGAAGGGCACGATCAGCGAGATGGAAGTTGCCAATTTTCGCGAACGAGGTCAAGCGGCGTTGTGGCAAAAAGCACAGCGTGGCGCATTGGTGCAGCGGGTTGCGGTTGGTTATCTGCGCGGAGCGGATGACAGGATCGAGAAAGATCCAGATGCTCGGATTCAGTCCGCCATCGATTTGGTCTTTCGTAAATTCGCAGAGCTGGGCAGCGTGCGCCAGGTCTATTTCTGGCTGGATCGCGAGCAGATCGAACTGCCTGTTGTTTTGGGCACGAAAGATGCCCGCGAAAAAGGATGGCAGCCCGCCCGCTATCATGCGGTTCTCAGCATTCTGAAGAATCCGGTCTATGCGGGCGCATACGCGTACGGACGCGCGAAAACGATAACGCGCCTGGAGGCTGGTCAGAAGGTTCAGCGCCGGGTAAAACGCCGCCGTGAAGACTGGGCGGTATTGATTTTGGATCATCACGAGAGCTACATTGACTGGGACGTATATCAAAGCAATCAAGCGATGATTGCCCACAACGAAAACGCGAACAGTCGCGCCGTGCGAGGAGCGGTTCGGCACGGAGAGGCGTTGCTCGCCGGTCTGTTGCGCTGTGGCCACTGCGGAGCGAAGATGCTGGCGCAATATCCTCGGCAGCGCGTGATTCGTTACCAGTGCTCAGGGTACATGCTCAATCGCGATCAACCCAGTTGCGTGATGTTTGGCGGACTTCGCGCTGACCGCCTGGTGTCGGAGCAATTGTTGCGCTGCCTGTCGCCGCTTGGCATCGATGCGGCTACATCTGCAATCGCCGCGCTTGAGGATGCCAACGATGAGCGTATTCATCAAAAGACGCTGGCTCTCCAACAAGCGCGTTATGAAGTGGTACATGCGCGCCGGCAATATGATGCAGTGGATCCCTCCAATCGGCTTGTGGCTGCAGAACTCGAACGCCGCTGGAATCGGGCGCTGACTGTTGAAGCCGATCTTGAAGCAGAACTCGCCGCGCTTGAAGATGGCCGCGAATATCCCATTACCGAGGCACAAAAGCAAGAGCTGCTGGACTTCGCACGGGATATACCGCGACTATGGGAGGACCCGCTCAGTTCGCCAGAGTACAAGAAGCGCCTGCTTCGCATCGCGCTGAAGGAGATCACGGCCACCTGCGAGGCCGAGACGATACGGCTTGTGTTGCACTGGCAAGGCGGGGATCATACCCAAGTGGAGTTTCCCAAAATCCACACCGGGCAACATCGCTATGCGACCGGCCACGAGATTGTAGATCTGATTGGCAAGCTGGCGCACATCGAGCCGGACGCGCGCATCGCATCGATCTTGAATAAGAATGAACACCGCACAGCACACGGGCAAAGCTGGACAGCAAAGAATGTATGCGCAGTGCGCAATCATCATGCGATTCCAGTTTATCGAGACGGGGAACGGAAGAACCGGGGTGAAGTCTCTGTCCGTGAAGCTGCCGATGCTCTTGGAGTTACGCCAACGACGATCTTTCGGCTGATTCAGTTGAAGCAATTACCGGCCACGCAAATCTGTGGCAACGCACCATGGATACTACTGAAAAAGGACGTCGAGCGATACGCGGAGGAAAGACGCAGGGCGACACCCCCACCAACGGCAAATTTAACGAAGCTGCTCTTTGAGATTCAATGACATACGAAGGAGTGCATCATGTCGTATTCTCGAAGAAAAGTTCCACGGCCCAGCGTTCCTT
>JAJZHE010000241.1 GCA_021804655.1 Acidobacteriota bacterium | reverse complement strand
CAGATGAGACTGAGGATGGCCGTGGAGCTATCCAGCCCCTCGGTCAGCGCTGGATTGCCCTCTCGAAAATCAGTGACCTGCGCCTGCGGCAGGATGGACTCCAGACGCTTGCGCACCGCTGCCACCTGCGCGGGCGATTGCATCTGAAGCGGAAGCTGAACCAGCAGTCGCTCAGTGGCGCGGCTGCCGGGAGCAAGCAGGCCCGTACTCAGGAATGCAGCGCGGGAGATCATTACGCGCGGCCCAAGACCCGCTCCGGCGCTGATGCGATCCGGCTCTTCGCGAAGGACGGCAGTGATGTGAAAAGGTTGGCCGCCGAGTTTGACCGTGTCTCCGACGCGAGCGTGCATGCGGATGAGAAACTCATCGGCAACGACGACGGAGTTGCCCGTGAGTGCGACGATCAGCGGCTGCGCGGGATCAAGAACTGCGGTTCCATAATAGGGATATTGCGTGGGATCGACGACCTTGAGCGAGACCAGCAGCGGAACCGGATTGGGCGGAACCGAGGCCATTGAAACCATCTCGGTGACCCAGGTCGTATGGATGGGGTTGTTGGATTCGGACGAAAGCGCGGCGATGGCGGCGCGCTCGGCCGGCGCGGGCTGCTGGTTGGTGCGCGCAGTCAGGTCGCCGGCCATCAGCGAACGCGCTTCGCGGCTGAGTGTGGCGCGGAAGATTTCGCTGAATCCACGCACGCCAACGAGCGCAGCCACGCCGATGGTGACCGAGAGCACGACGAAGAGAAATTTTCCCGGCGCCGAGCGCAGATCGCGCATCGCGATGGAGGCGGCGCGATGCCAGGTGAGCGCGTGTGCGGCCATCAGCGACGCTCCGCAATGACCGACTCGGCACGATTCGCAAGCACATCTTCCACGACCACGCCATCGCGCAGGGTGATGCGGCGATGCGCCAGCGCAGCCACCTGAGGATCGTGCGTGACCAGAACGAGCGTGGCACCGGCGTTGCGACTGCGGTCCAGCAGCAACTCCAGCACGCGCTGCCCGTTGACGGAGTCAAGATTGCCGGTCGGCTCATCAGCCATCACGATGGGCGGGTCCACGACGAAGGCGCGCGCCAGTGCTACGCGCTGCTGTTCGCCGCCAGAAAGCTGCACCGGATAGTGATCCATGCGCTGCTCCAGACCTACCTGGCACAACAGCGCACGCGCGCGCTCCAGTCCATCGCCGCTTGCATTCAGTTCAAACGGAAGCAGGACGTTTTCCAGAGCCGTCAGCGTCGGAATCAATTGATAGGACTGAAAGACGAAGCCAAGTTTGCGCCCGCGAATACGCGCCAGCGCTGCTTCTTCAAGCGATTGGATGGGCGTGCCGTCGAGAATAATCTCGCCTTCGCTGGGGGAGTCGAGTCCGGCGAGCAGGCCAAGCAGCGTGCTTTTGCCGCTGCCACTGGCGCCGATGATGGCGACAAACTGGCCAGCGGGAATGACGAGATCGATGCCGCGGAGAATTTCCACGCGGCGGTCGAGATGCTGAATCCATTTGCGCACTCCGCGCACTTCGATCATGATCTTTCGCTCCTGGCAGAGGCTGCGCTTGCGCGCGCTTAGCCCTTTCAATCACGATAGACTGAAGTCGTGATGACGCATCGCGCACTCTTCCCTGTCCTGATTGCAGTGTGCCTTATTTGGACGCCGTTGTCCGCTGCCGGGACGCAAAAGACGATCATTTGTTTTGGTGACAGCATCACGGCCGGTTACGGATTGCCGGAGAACGAGAGCTTTCCGGAAGATTTGAATCGGCTGCTCGCGGCGCGGCACAGTGGCTACCGCGTCCTCAACCAGGGCGTTCCCGGCGACACGACAACCGACGCACTGACGAGGCTGCCTACGATTCTGGCGCTGCATCCGCAGGTGGTTGTGGTGGAGTTTGGCGGCAACGACGGGTTGCGCGGCATCGACGTTGCGCGCACGCGCGCCAACCTGACGGAAGTTGTCCGCAGACTTCTGGCGGCAAAGATTCGCGTGCTGCTGGTGGGCATCACACTGCCGCCCAACTATGGCCCGGACTACGTGCGCAGCTTCCAACAGGTCTTTGCAGATGTGGCGCGCAGCGAACATGTCGCGCGCATGCCCATGATCTACGACGGCATCTACACCGTGCCGGGAACCATTCAGGCCGACGGCATTCACCCGACGGCGAAGGGTTCACAGATGATTGCCGAGCACATGCTTCCTGATCTGCTGCCGCTGCTGCGATAGCTCACGCTGTGGTAGTCTCATCGGGTATCGATTTATCTGTCTTATTGCCCATCAGTTTTGTCCATCCACAAACGCTTGTTTGCGAGGTTCCAGAGCCATGCGCGTCATCGTTTCCAAAGTTGCAGTTCTTCTGCTGACCATCTCCGCTACGCTGCTGCCTGCTGTTGCCGCCGTGCGCGCGGATTATCCGTTTCGTGATGCAAAGCTGGGCCGCGAGGCACGCATCAGCGACCTGCTCAGTCGGCTGACGCTGGATGAAAAAATTTCGCTGATGGGCGGCCAGCCAAAAAATTCTCGCCTCGGGTTACAGTTCAGCGGCCAGGTGGAGGGATTACACGGGCTGGCTCTGGGCGGTCCCGGTCATTGGGAGGGACGCGGCAAAAACGTGTTGCCGACGACGACTTTTCCGCAGGAGCGCGGCCTGGGCAACACCTGGGACACCACGCTGATGCAGCAGGTGGGCGCGCTCGAAGGCTACGAAGCGCGGT
>JAJZHE010000240.1 GCA_021804655.1 Acidobacteriota bacterium | reverse complement strand
CGTCAGCCGGTCGATGCCGATGCCTTCGCCGCCCGTGGGGGGCAGCCCGTAGCTGAGCGCGCGCACGTAGTCCTCGTCCATCTGGTGCGCCTCGTCGTCTCCGGCTTCGCGCGCAGCCAGTTGTTGTTCAAACCGTCTGCGCTGCTCGACCGGATCGTTCAACTCGCTGAAGGCGTTGCCGATCTCGAAGCCGCCGATGAAGAACTCGAAGCGCTCGACATGAGCCGGGTCGTCGGGCTTGGCTTTGGAGAGCGGGGAAACTTCCGTCGGATAGTCGTAGATGATCGTCGGCTGGATGAGCGTTTGTTCGACATGCTGTTCAAAGAGCGCATAGAGTGCTTTGCCGTCGTGGAGGTCTGCATCGGGAACTGCGCGGCGCACGGCTTCGGCCATCGTCAGCCGCTGCCACTTTGCCATGTCGATGGTGTGGCCGTTGAACTCGACGATCGTGGTGCCGTTCACCTCCTGCGCCACCTGCGCGATCAACTCTTCGGTGAGGTCCATCAGGTCGTGGTAGTTGGCGTATGCCTGATAGAACTCCAGCATGGTGAATTCAGGATTGTGCTGAGTCGAGACGCCCTCATTGCGGAAGTTTCGATTGATCTCATAGACGCGATCCATGCCGCCGACGACCAGCCGCTTCAGATAAAGCTCCGGCGCAATGCGCAGATAGAGGTCCAGATCGAGTGCGTTGTGATGCGTCACAAACGGTCGGGCCGCCGCGCCGCCAGCAATCGGCTGCATCATCGGCGTCTCCACTTCCAGATACTCGCGTTCGTCGAAGAAGCGGCGAATGGCGCGCAGAATCCGGGCGCGCTTGACGAAGACTTCACGGCTGTCGAGATTGGCAAACAGGTCCACGTAGCGCTGGCGATAGCGCAGCTCCACATCGGCCAGTCCGTGATATTTTTCCGGCAGCGCAAGCATCGCCTTGGCCAGGAAGGTCAGCGTCTCCACGTGGATCGTCAGCTCGTTGGTTCGGGTGCGGAACAGATAGCCCGTCACGCCGATATGGTCGCCCATATCCAGCAGCTTGTAGAGCGCATAGCCCGCCTCGCCGACCGCATCCTGACGCACGTATATTTGCAGCCGTTCGCCGTTCTGCTGAAGCGTGGCGAAACCGGCTTTCCCCTGCGCGCGTATCGCCATGATGCGCCCGGCAATGGAGACTTCCACGCGCGGCGCGGGTTGCTCGTCTGTGCCGTTCAGCGCTTCCGCGGAGACTTCGCCCCACTGCGCGCGCACCGAGGATATTGTATGCGTCGCGCGATAGTGGTTGGGGTAGCGCGACTGGCCCAGCGCGGCAATCGCCTCCAGCTTTTCCTGACGCAGCGCAAACAGGCCACGCTCAAACTCCGACTCAAAAACCCACTCAGACACCCGGCAATCCTTTCCTGTCTAAAAAAGGGGAATTCACAGGCCCCAGTATATCTGTCACGCGCTCGAAGCGCTCCCGATACGCTCTTGTTCGCCTGGTTCACGACCGGAGCCTACTTGCTCACTTCGCGGTGATTGTGTAGAACGAACAGGGATGCCCTATCACAATCCACCCTCGCCTCAGGATGAAAAGCCACAGCGCGGCTCGGAGGCGTTGCGCGGTCTGGCGCAGGCCGAGAGCCTGATGCAGATTGCGCTCATCCTGCCCTGCGCATTGCTCATCGGCTGGGGTGTCGGCTGGTGGATTGACCAGCGATTTCATAGCCACTGGGCCACGCTCGTGGGGTTGATTCTCGGCCTCGTCTCAGGGATGGTCAGCGTGGTTCGCATGGCGCTGGCTGCGGGCAGTCGCAAAGGACAACGATGACGGAAAATATCCCTCCCGGAACTGAGCAGCATCCGATTCTGGACTTTGGCGATGCCGACCTGGTGCGCCTGTTGCGCAGGGCAGCCCGCGTGACGGCCATTCTCGGCACGGTGCTGGCTGTCGCAATCGGAGGTTTTCTGGGCTGGGGCAGTGGCGCTCTGCTTGCCGTCGGCGCTGTGATCTCCACTGCCAGCATCTTTGAGTGGGGGCGTTTGATCCGACTTTTCAACGCGCGCATGGATGCCCAGCGCATGCCACGCGGAGCCGTGCTGACTGTGACGCTTTTTCTGGTTCGGCTGCTGTTTTTTGCGGCGGCCATTTATGGTAGCCTGAAGTTTCTGCATGGTTCTGTGTTCTGCCTGATTGGCGGCCTTGCCTTGGCCGTGGTGGCGCTTGTTTGGGAGGCGCTGAAGGTTTTGCGCGGAGCCGATGGAGCTTAGGAAAGACGACGAACAATGCCGGAAACTCTCACCTGGACTCGACTTCTCAACCATCTCTTCGGTGGTCCCGTCACGTCGCTGCTGCATGTCGTCGGCGTACAGCCGAAGTATCCTGCTGCGCCCATCAACGACGCCTACGCGTTGGAACTGCTGGTGGCCGGGGTGCTGCTCTGCTTTTTCGTTCTGGTCCGGCTCACGCTGAGCGTGGAAAAACCAGCGACGGCGCAGCAGATTGCCGAGGTGATTCATGAGTTTGTCGGCGGACAGGCGGACCAGATCATCGGTCACCATTACCAGCGCTATCAGAGCTTCGTCACGGTGATTTTTCTGTTTGTGCTAGGCAATAATTTCCTGGGCCTGATTCCGCGCATCGATACGCCTACCAGTTATCCGGTGGTTCCGCTGGGCATCGCCGTCGCCACGTTTGTCTACTACCATTATCACGGATTCCGAGAGCAGGGATTCGTCGGCTACCTGA
>JAJZHE010000008.1 GCA_021804655.1 Acidobacteriota bacterium | reverse complement strand
GCACACATCACTTCTCCTGACGGATCTCTTCGAGCGATTCCGCCTGCGCTTGCTGCCGAAGCGACTCCATCGTCGCTTTCGTCGGAGTCCGGCGGGCTGGTTTCTGTCGAGTCCCATCCGCATGTCTCCGGACCCAGCCAGGCGAGCCTGCTTGCCGAGGTCGAGGATGCCGATCCGGTCCCGGCCATCTTTCTGCCCTTGCCTGTGGGGGTTTCGGTGGCGATTCCAGTTCGAAATTTTCGCGTGCGCAACCTTTTGGCGATGTGCGCGGGCGCAGTGTTGGAGACGCAGTGGGCGCATGGCGAGGATATGCCGCTTGCCTCCGGCAATGTGCAGCTTGCCTGGACCGAGTTTGAGGTGATTGACACACAGCTTGCCGTGCGCGTGACGAGGCTGGCATGAGCGGAGGGATCAGGATGGCAAAGCAATCGGAACCAGGGCGCGGAAGGCAGCCAAATGCTCCCCGGCAAAGCGTCGCGCGGAGGCAGTGGATCGCCTCCGAAGAGGGGGCTGCGACTGCTGCCCGTGGCGCGCGAACGGGTCGGCTTGCGGGAGTGTCGGTCGGAGTTCCACCTGCCTCCGGCCCAGGGCAGTCGGTGCGGCAGCCATCGCGGCTGAACGCGAATTTACAAACGAATGTGCAAACGAGGCCAGGTGCTGGTCTGTGGGCTGGAGTCCATCGGCTTGCCCGGCTTTGCGTGCGCGGATGCGTGAATCAAAGCGTGCGTGGATTCGTGCATGGATGGGCGAAGAGCCGTGGCTGGCTGCGGAGTCTGGCCGCGCGGATGACGATGCGAAGCCACTCAGACAGTGCCTCGGCTCGCCCGTTGCGGCTGGTGGACCAGTGCGGAGCAGGTCCAAAGCTGCGGCTGCTGCTGGTTGAAGCCGATGGGTATCGCGTGCTGCTGGCCGCCAGCGGCGAGCAGGCACCGACGATGATGCTGCTGCCGGCATCGCCGACGCGGCCGCGCACCGCGCCGACGAAGAAGCGGGTTGCCGCATCTGCGACCGTGTCGGCACGCGCTGCGCTTCCGAGTGCTCAAGTGGGTGCTCAGGTCGATCTGCCGCGCTGGCCTGCGCAGCCGGGGAGCGAGATCCAGTGAGCGCACTTCTGTTGATGATGCGCGTGGCGGCGCCGCGTGTGGCTCCGGTCCTGCCCGATCTGGGTGCGCGGCTGCGTCCGGGCGACTCCACGCCGTGGACGATCCTCTTCGTTCTCACGCTGATTACTCTGCTGCCGGCGCTGATCATGGCGGTCACGCCGATGGTGCGGCTGATGGTGGTCTTTCATTTTCTGCGTCAGGCGCTGGGCACGCAGACGGCTCCTTCGAACAGCACGTTGCTGGGTCTGGGTCTGGTGATGACCTGGTTTCTGATGCAGCCGGTGCTCGTGCAGGTGGAGCAGCAGGCGGTGACGCCCTATCGCGAAGGCAGGGTGACGGGCTGGCAGGCGATCGATCAGGGAGCGACGCCGATCAAGGCGTTTCTGCTGCGCTATGCGCGCGAAAAAGACCTGGCGCTGTTCACTGCCGCCGGGCAGATTCCTCGCCCCAACCAGCCGATGGACCTGCCCATGCGCGTCGTGATGCCGGCCTACATGCTGAGTGAGCTGAAATCGGGATTTGCCATCGGAGCGGTGCTCTATCTGCCGTTTCTGCTGATCGACATGGTGACGGCCGCGGTGACGACCTCGATCGGCATGTTTCAGCTTCCGCCGGTGGTCATCTCGACGCCGCTCAAGATTCTGCTTTTCGTGATTGTGGACGGGTGGAATCTGGTTGCCGGTTCGCTGTTGAAGAGTTTCTGAACCGAAGTTTTTGGCCTTGGGCACGGTGCCCGAGTTGCGTGTGGAGGATTGGAATGACACCCGATATGGCGGCTGAAATCATCCGACAACTATTGAAGGAATCGATGATCGTGGCCACGCCGGTGCTGGCGGCGACGGTCATCATCAGCTTCGTGCTCAGCCTGTTGCAGACGCTGACCTCGCTTCAGGATCAGTCGTTGACCTCAGTGCCGCGGCTCTTCGTGGTGGTGGGCCTGCTGGCGGTGGCCATGCCGTGGTTCATTCATCGTCTCACCGGATACACCCACGTTCTTTATGACAATCTGGGGCGCTACACCCACTGACGCGGTGGGCATGTTTCGATCGGCGCGAACGCGAGGGCAAGTGTGGAAGGAGTGCAAGCGAGATGGGTGCAAACCGGAGGGCGAATGGAATGTTGCGTCCTCGAACTGCGTGTTGTGTGCTGCGTACGGAAGATGAACTGCTGGAGACGGTTTGATGGGGGCGGTTGGAATGGATACGGCGCAGATTCATGAGGTTGCCCGCAACTGGAGCGCGGTGGCTTCGACGCTGGTGCTGATTCTGATCCGCGTGAGCGTAGTGCTGGCGGTTGGGCCGTTGTTTTCCTCGCGCGTCTTTGCTGCGCGCACCAAGATCGTGCTGGCGCTGCTGATGACCTGGCTGCTGGTGCCGGTGGCGATGGCGCAGCAGCCGCCGCCGGTGCTGGGAGTGGCCAGCGTGCTGAGCGAGCTGGCGGTGGGCGGCGTATACGCGCTGACACTGGGTATGTTGAGCGAAATTCTTCTGCTGGCTGGGCAGGTGGCGGGCGTGCAGTTCAGCTTTTCGCTGGTCAATCTGCTGGACCCAAGCTCGGAGATTCAGACGCCGTTGCTGGCGGATCTCTTTCAGATGTTTGGCTTGTGGATTCTCTTTGCCGCCGGGCTGGATCGACTGCTGCTGGACTCGGTCATCCGGAGCCTGCGCATGATTCCTCCGGGCAGCCTGATGCTGCACCCGGCCACCCTTGCTCACGGTCTGACGCCTCTGCTGGCCGGGGCGTTTTTTGCCGCGCTGCAACTGACGGCGCCTCTGCTGGCGGTGACGGTCCTGGTCGATATCTCCGTGGCGCTGGTGGGCAGGCTGGCACCGCAACTGCCGGTGATTTCGCTGACCATTCCGCTCAAGACGCTGCTTGGCCTGGCCGTTCTTCTGGGCACGCTTGCGCTTTGGCCGCGGTATATTCAGGCGCGCTTTGACGATCTGTTGCTGACCGCCGAACGCCTGCTGACGCAGGCTGCGCGAGGTTAACCGTGGCCGGCGATCGCACAGAGAAAGCAACCCCGCAACGACGCGACAAAGCGCGGCGCGAAGGCGACCTGGTTCACAGCCGGGAGCTGACCACGGCAGCCGGCACGCTGGCCGGCGTGATGCTGCTGCGTATGGCGTGGACGGAGTTTCTGGGCCGCTGGGCCGGGTCGATCGAAGGCGCAATGGCGCTGGGCACGGCAGCGCACTGGGAAGACGCCACCATCGCCGGCACCATCACGCTGCTGCGCGCACAGATGGGCGGCGTGCTGGAGCCGTTTGCCATGGTGGGCGCGGCGGTCGTTGTGGGCACGCTGGGCGCGGGTCTGCTCCAGACCGGTGGCGTGCAGTTTCATCCGCAGGTGCTGGCCTGGAAGCTGGACCGTGTGAGTCCGCTGGCCAACGGGAAGAATCTTTTCTCGCTGCGTTCGGTGGCGCGTCTGGGCAAGTCACTGCTGCCGACGGCGATTCTGGCTGTGCTGGTGATGGCGCGCATCGAGCGGCAGTGGCACGTCGCACCGTTTTCCACGCAGCGCATGACCATGCTGGGAGACGATGTGTGGACGCTGCTGCTGGTGGCCGCGTGGGTGATGTTTGGCTGGGCGATGGTTGATTACGTGGTGGAGTGGCGCAGCCGCGAACAGCGCCTGCGCATGAGCCGCGAAGAGATGCGCGAGGAGTTTCGCGACACCGAAGGCAATCCGCAGATTCGCGGAAGAATTCGCAATCTGCAGCGCCAGGCGCGGCGGCGGCGCGTCAAGCAGGACGTGAGCAAGGCCGCCGTCGTCATCACCAACCCGACGCACTATGCCGTGGCGCTGGGCTTTGATTTCGAGACGATGGAAGCGCCCAAGGTGCTGGCCAAGGGGCGCAACCTGATGGCCGAGGAGATCAAGCAGGAGGCGCGCTGGGCCGGGGTTCCGGTCATCGAGAATCCACCACTGGCGCGCTCGCTCTATCGCGTGGTCGAGCCGGGTCAGTCGATTCCCGTCGAGCTGTACGCGGCGGTCGCCTCGATTCTGGCCTATCTCTATCGCCAGCGTGTGATGGAGAGCGCAAGACATCGTCGCGCCAACCCCGCTGCCCGCGCAGCAACGCGCGGCCCGGACAGTGCTCCCGCAACGCCACGGATTTCCGGATTGACCCGGCGGCGCGGCAAACGGAGCGCAGAGCGCCCGGCCTCGTCGCCGGAGAATCCGCAGAACACACAAGCAAAGAACGATGAGCAGGGAAGCGCGCGTGGAGGCGAGCAATGAGCACAGTGGCCGTAGCACCGGCGTTGCAGGGAGTGAAAGGAGCGTGGCTGGGGCGGCTGCGCGAGTATCTGTTGCCGATCGGCGCCATCAGCGTCATCTTCGTGATGCTGGTGCCGCTTCCGGCAGCGGCTCTGGATCTGTTGCTGGCGATTTCGATGGCGGCCTCGATGCTGGTCTTCCTGACCGCGGTGCAGGTCCGGCGCGCCGTGGAGCTGAGCGTCTTCCCGACGCTGCTGCTGCTGCTGACGCTCTTTCGCCTGGCGCTGAATATCGCATCGAGTCGGCGCATTCTGCTGCACGGTTCGGAGGGTACCTCGGCGGCCGGCAACGTCATTCAGGCTTTCGGGCAGTTTGTCGTCGGCGGCAATTATGTCGTCGGCTTTGTGCTTTTTCTGGCGCTGATTGCGATCCAGTTTCTGGTGGTCTCCCACGGCGCCGTGCGCACCGCGGAGGTGACCGCGCGTTTCACTCTGGATGCGCTGCCCGGCAAGCAGATGGCGATTGACGCCGATATGAATGCCGGGCTGATCAACGAGCAGGAGGCGCGTCGCCGGCGTCAGGCCATCGCCCGCGAGGCGGAGTTCTATGGAGCCATGGATGGCGCGGCGCGTTTCAATCAGCGCGACTCGATGGCGACGATCCTCATCACTTCGATCAACATTATCGCCGGGCTGCTGATCGGCACCTTGCAACAGGGGGTTGCCCTGGGCGAGGCCGTGCGTACCTATACAGTGCTGACCGTGGGCGACGGACTGGTGACGATGATCCCGTCGCTGCTGGTTTCCGTGGCCGGCGGCATCACGCTGACGCGGACCAACGGAGCCTCGACGCTCTCCGGCGAGTTGCGCTCGCAGCTCTTTGACCGGCCAGCGACGCTGTATATCGCATCCGGCGTCTGCGTCGCATTTTGCCTGATTCCGGGGCTGCCGAAGCTGACTTTTCTGTTGGTGGCGCTGGGGCTGGCCATCATGGCGCGCCTGCTGGGACGGAGGGGATCTGCCGAGCAAAGTGAGAGTGCAGCCATCACAGCGCCCGGAGCGGCGGCGCAACCGGTTGCTGTGCAGGAGATGACAGCGCTGCTCCGGATGGAGGAGCTGACGCTTGAGATCGGCTTTCAGTTGATTCCGCTGGTCGATGAGAAACAGGGCGGGCAACTGCTGAGCCGTGTGCGTACGCTGCGGCGGCAATTGACCCAGGAGCTTGGGTTTCTGATTCCCCCGGTGCATATCTCCGACAATCTGCGGCTGCGTCCGCGCGAATATCTCTTCTCGCTGCGCGGCATGGAGATGGGCCGCTGGCAGACGGAGGGCACGCAACTGCTGGCCGTGACCACTGACACTACGCGCGGCACGCTCCCCGGTCGGGAGACGCGCGAGCCGGCCTTTGGCGTGCCGGCGCTGTGGATCGCGCCCGGACTGGAAGACCAGGCGATTGCTGCCGGCTACGCGGTAGTCGATCCGGTCACAGTGGTGACGACGCACCTCGGTGAGATGATGCGCCAGCACGCCTTTGAGCTGCTGAATCGCGCCGAGACCAAGCGGCTGCTGGACAGCTTGAATGATTCTCATCCGAAGCTGATGGAAGAGCTGGTGCCGAAGCTGTTGACGCTGGGCGAGGTGCAGAAGGTGCTGGAGCAACTGCTGCGGGAGCGGGTCTCGATTCGCGACCTGGGCACCATTCTGGAAGCCATTCTGGAGTGCGCACCGCAGAACAAGAGCGTGGTTGCGCTGGTCGAAGCGGCGCGGCACGCCTTGGGACGTCGCATGATTCAGCCGCTGCTCGACGCCGAAGGACAGCTTGCCGTGATCCTGATGGACGCTTCACTCGAAGAAGAAGTGCTGAGCACCGTGGCGCAGGAGGCCGGACAACGGCAGCTCATGCCGCCCGGTCTGATCTCTTCTGGCCGCAGCGGCGTTCCGGTGATCCGCCGCCTGGGTGATTCTTTGAGGCAGCTTATCGGTTCCGCCCCGGCAACGGCACTCCCCGTGCTTCTATGTCCGAGTCCGGCCCGCTATTACGTGAAGCGATGGATTGAGCCTTGGACGCCGCGCGTGGCGGTCGTGGCGGCCAGCGATATTCCGCCGGAGATACGTCTGCGCGCGGTGGGCACACTGCGCTGAAGCGCGAATCGCGGGTGAGCTGAGCGATGGCTGTTGGGGATTGGTATTGGGGATTGCGGTTGGTCGATAGGTTTGGCGGATAGGCGGCGAGGATCCGGAAAGTCAGGCAGGTCAACAGGCAGGGATCGAGGGAGTGCGATGTCCAGGATGGAAGAGACCAGTCAACAGGGCAGGGGATCGACGCAAGACGGGGAATCGACAGAGATGGCGGATCCGCGTGGAGCGGCAGGGACAGAGAGAGCGCGTCGGCTTTCGGCCCGCAGAGTGCAGCGTGGGCTGACCGGTGCGGCCAGGGAGTCCGAGCGGTTGCCGGATGCGGAGGAAGGCGCGCGCGGAGAGGCATCGGACGAGCCGATGCGTCGGACGGCGCTCAGCGCAGGTGTCGGCGCATATCGACTCGGCAGTGCGGAGTTCACCGCCGAGCAGGAGAGGCTGTTGCTGGAGCATCTGCCGATGGTGCGTTTTCTGGCGCGACGGATTCATGAGCGACTGCCGCAACACGTGGAGATGGAGGATCTGGTCTCGGCTGGCGTTGTCGGGCTGATGGATGCCTTCACCAAATTCGATCCAGCCAAGCAGGTGCAGTTTCGCAGCTACGCGCAGTTTCGCGTTCGCGGAGCCATTCTGGACAGCCTGCGCACGCTGGACTGGAGTCCGCGCGAGCTGCGGCGTAAAGGACGAGCGGTTGAGGAAGCAATTCGGGCGTTAACGGCAAATCTGGGTCGAGCACCCTCCGAGGCAGAGGTGGCGCGTGAACTGGGCGTGGAGCTGGATGCCTATCAACTGCTTCTCGGCGAGTTGAAGGGTCTGGAGATTGGCACTTTGAACATGGAGCGCAACGAAGACTCCGGCGAAGAGGAGCTGGCCTACGTTCCCGGCCGCACCGAGGACGACCCACTCTTTCGTTGCCTGCGAGGCGAGATGCAGGAGCGGCTGACGGAGGCGATCACCGGGCTTCCGGAGCGGGAGCGTCTGGTGATGACGCTCTACTACTACGAGGAGCTGACGATGCGCGAGATCGGTCTGGCGCTGGGCGTGGTGGAGTCGCGTATCTCGCAGATTCATGCCTCGGCTGTTCTGCACCTGCGCGCCGCGCTGACGGACCTGGCGCGTCGCGTGGAGCGGCGTCCGGTTGCGCCGCCGCGCGCTCCCTTGCCCGGCACGCTGGTGCCAAGACATCTTCCCCGTGCAGGCACTTCGATGACGCGATGAGAGGCGAGTGGGATATGCATGCGAGTGAGAATGGGAAACCTCCAATCGATGTCCAGAAACAGGAAGATCGTAGTGTCGAAATCTCGGTTTTCCACCTGATTTCGCGCTTGCGGCGGAGAAAGTGAAGAGATGGAAAAGACTCTCAAGCAGAATGAGATCGACGCATTGTTTCAGGCTGCGCGCTCCACCGCTCCGGAGGCGCCCGGCTCGGTCAAAGCGCGTATTCTGCCGTATAACTTTGCTTCAGCAGGACAGATTTCCAACGATCAACTCCGCGCTATCAGCATTCTGAACGATCTCTTTGCGCGCAACCTGACGCATAATCTCTCCGCCTGGCTGCGCACGCGGCTGCAGGTGAATCTGGTCTCTGCCGAGCAGATTCCGTTCAATGAGTTTCTGCTGCGCATTCCGGAGATCTCCTACGTTGCCTCGGTGCGGCTGGAGCCGCTGGGAGCGCTTTCCGTCTTGCAGCTTGATCTGGGCATGGCGCCGGCGATGGTCGATCTGCTGCTGGGTGGCGAGGGTCAGCCCGGTGAGTTGCGTGAGCTGACGGATATCGAAGAGGCGATTGTGGCCAGCGTCGTGGAGATTGTCTGTCGCGAACTGACGACTGCCTGGCAGTCGGTCGGGTTGAGCTTCAACTATGAACGGCGGCAGATGCAGACCCAGACGGCGAGGATCATGCCGGTGACGGAGAAGACGCTTTGTCTCAGCTTTGAGATCCGCATGCAGGAGTCTTCCGGACTGCTGAACCTGGCCTTTCCCGCGGTCGTCGCCAACACTATCCTGCGGCGGCTGATCGGGGAGTGGAGCGGTCGCCGTCGTCACGCAACCGAGGCGCGTCAGCGTATCGAAGAAGCCGCGCGCCGACTGCGCTTCGGGGCCGCTTTGCAGCTACCCTCCGTGCGTATTGAGGCGCGTGAGCTGGAAGATCTGGCTCCCGGCAAGTTGATTCGCCTGAATCTGCCGGTCAACCGGCTCTCGGAGCTGCGTGTCGGCGGTCAGCTTCTCTTTGAAGCGCAACCGATCCGCATGGGTGGGCACCGCGGTGCGCGCCTGGAGACGGCGATGGAAGAGGGAGCAGTGTGATGACGCAATCGCTTCGATTTCTGGATTGTTGGATTCAGGTGGCCACCAGCCTGCTGAGCCAGGCGCTGGTGGGCGAGCCGGTGCTCACGGACGCGCTGCCGAAGCCGTTGCCGGAGGGGTCGTTCGGTTTTGCGGCCACCGTGGACGGTGAGGAGCAGGGGCGCTTCGTCATTCTGCTTGATGGCGGGTTGCTGGGTGCGTCGCTCTTCGGCGATGTTGCCGATGAGCAGGCTGCGTGGGCGGAGTTGTTGCGGGAGACGGTGGAGGCCGCCGCCGGCGATCTGCTGGCGCGCAGCGGAGCGAAATGCCAGGTGACTGCGTTTGGCGAAGCGCAGCCGGAGAGCAAGATTACGCGAGCTTTTCAGTTGAGTGCCGGTGAGCGAAGCTGGACGGTGTTAGTGGCCAGCGACCTGAAGCCTGCAAAGAAGGAAGCGGCGCCGGAGCCTGTCCCGGCATCGACGGAGAGTGTCCGTGAGCCGGTTGCCGCGTCGACGTCGGGGCGCATGGATCAGGCTCCGGAGACCGCAGTTCTCTCGGAAGGTTTGCAGTTGCTGCTCGATGTCGAGCTGGAGGCATCGCTGCGCTTCGGTTCGCGCGAGATGCCGCTGGGGGAGATTCTCGATCTGGGTCCGGGCGATGTGGTGCAGCTTGACCGGCACATCAGCGACCCGGTGGACCTGGTGGTGGGAGACAAGATTGTGGCGCGTGGCGAGGTGGTGCTGGTCAATGGCAACTTTGGCTTGCGTGTGACGCAGGTGGCTGAGCCGCAGCGCAGACTGGAGAGCATTCGATGCCTGTTTTAGAACCGGAAGAACGCCGGCGGCCTGGCGCTGCCGAAGCAGGCCAGCGGTTGCCGGAGTCTGCATCGCCGCCGCTGGATTCGGTTCAGCCGGAACGGCAAGCCGAGTCGCTCGGCGGAATCTTCACGCGATGCGCCAACCCGGACTGCGCGACCGGCTGGATGCGTCTGCTGCGTCGGCGGACGGTGCCTGTCTTTGAGCAGGGTTGGACGTGTTCGGCGGGCTGCACGCAGAAGCGCGTGGAGCAGGCGGTGCGTCGGGAGATGGAGGGTCGCAGTCAGGAGACGCGCGTCTATCGACACAGAATTCCGCTGGGCCTGGTCATGCTGGAGCAGCAGTGGATCGATGCCGGACAACTGCGGCGCGCGCTGGAGGCGCAGAAGCGCGCCGGGGACGGTCGTCTGGGAAGATGGCTGGTACAGCAGGAGGGGGTCAGTGAGCAGTTGGTGGCGCGTGCGCTGGGCTTGCAATGGAGCTGTCCGGTGGTCGCGCTGCCCTATCACGACGGGGAGGCGATGGCTCCAGCTTTGCCGCGGCTTTTTGTCGATGCCTTTGGCGCACTGCCCTTGCGCATCTCCGGGGAGCGTCTGTTGTATGTGGGCTTCGAGGATCGTCCAGACCCTGTCCTGGCCTTTGCCATGGAGCGCATGCTGGGTCTTCGGGTCGAAGCGGTGCTGGTGCCGGACAGAGAGTTTCGCGTGGCGCATACGCGCATTCTCACCCTGCCTTTTCCACGCGTCGAGTTGCTGGAGGTTTCCAGCGAAGCGCAACTGGGACGAGCGCTCAGCCGCGTGATCGAAAAAGTGAAGCCGGTGCAGTCCAGGCTGGTGCGTCTCCACGATTTTCTCTGGCTGCGCATGTGGCGCAGGAATCTCGCCGGGCCTTTGCGCGACCCCGGAAGTGTGGAGGATGTGATCTGCGCTTTGACGCAGGAGTGAGGCTCAAGTCTTCTTCCGCAAGGCCGATAGATGGGTTGTCGGGATGAGATGGGAAGGGGAGCCTGCATGAGTGAAACTCGAGTATTGATTGTGGACGACTCGTCGGTGATGCGCAAGATCGTCGAGCGCGCGCTGCGTCAGGCAGGACTGGAGCCGCTGGTGGTTCTGGAAGCAGGCAGCGGTGTTGAGGGGCTGGAGGCGTTGCGCGCCAATCAGGTGCAGTTGATCCTGTCGGATATCAACATGCCTTCCATGGATGGCCTTGAATTTCTGCGCCAGTTGCGCGCGCAGAATCTGGCCGATGGCGTGCCGGTGGTCATGATTACCACCGAGTCCAGCGAGGAGCATGTGCGGCAGGCGATCCAGTCCGGTGCGCAGGGCTATATTCGGAAACCGTTCACGGCGGATCAGGTCAAGGAGCGGGTACTGCCTTTGATTGCCGCTTGAGGGAATGTCTCCGAGAAGTTGCCGGAGATGCGTGCGGGGAATACGGCGCAGGATGCAGTCGTTACATCGAGAAGCAGTGCATTCAGGAGCGCCGCGCAGCCAGGAGCAGTCATCCTGGGTCATGGGATTGAACAATCGGGAGGACGAAAAAGTTATGTCGCTGTCGCTGCGGGAGAATCTTCAAACGGTTGCCGATCCTGTCCATCTGCAATCCAGCGTGGAAGAGGTCTTTGCCACCATGCTTGGCGCGCAATGCGAGATGGTTCCATGCGCGGGCAGCACGCCGACGGAGACGATTACGTCGGTCGTTGGCTTTGGTGGCGTGCTCACCGGAGCCTGTGTCTTTCGGTGCAGCGAAGCAACGGCGCTGGCGATTGCGGCGCGTTTGACCGGCATGAGTTTTACGGAGCTGGATGATACGGTCAAAGACGCCATCGGCGAGATCGGCAACATGTTGGCTGGCGCCTGGAAGGGCAAGGTACCGGAGCTTTCCGCTCGCTGCGGCCTTTCGATTCCTGCGGTGATTACCGGCAGCAATTACAACATTCACGTGCAGGCGCCAGAGTTTCGCCTGCATCACTGCTATCGCTTCGATGCTTCCGTCTTTGAAGTCACCATCATCTGCGACGGCCTGCAATAGTCCGCATCCCGGAAGCGCTTCACAAAACCGGTGGCTGCTGGCGCATCTCCAGACAAGCGTCGGCCAACTGCTTGCGGATGCAATCTTTTCCGCAAAGTATTTCCCGCTTGAAAACCCTCTAATCCGTTTCCCTCGTCTTTGGTTCTCCTGCTGCAAGAAGCCCTTGCGCAGGAGGATGGAATGGACAGTGGATACTATGCCGCCTATGCCGGCTATATGGCTCGCACGCAGGCGCTCGATGCGGCGGCGGATAATCTTGCCAATGCGCAGACGATCGGTTACCGCGCGGAGCGTGAAAATTTCCGTTCCGTGTTGCTGGACCCGCTGAGTGGCAACTCGCAGCTTGGCTCGACGGTCAACAACTACGGCGTCGTGCACGGCGACCAACTGGACATGACGCAGGGTGCGTTGACGGCGACCGGCAATCCGTTGGATATGGCCATTCAGGGCGAAGGATTCTTTGCCACGCAGACCTCGGCAGGCGTCCGCTACACGCGCAACGGCGGCTTCCATCGCAGCAATGTCGGTGTGCTGGTCAATGGCAGCGGCGACCCGGTGCTCTCTGCGCAGTCCCGGCCGATTGTCATTCCTCCGGGCGAGATCGCCGTCGGTGACGATGGCGTGATCTCCGTTGATGGCGGCGCGGTGGCCGTCGTCGGAGTCTTTGCCTTTCCCAGGGGAACGCAACTGACGCCGGAGGGCACCAATCGCTATCGAGCGCCGGACAAGGTGCAGACGACGCTGGCCTCATCCCCGGTCCACTCGCACGCCTTGGAATCCTCCAACCAGGACACGATCACCGGAAGCATGAAGCTGATCGTGATGCAGCGCCAGGCGGAGACGATGCAGAAGGCGCTCACCATCTTTCATCTGGACTTCAACAAGACGGCAGCCGAGGAGCTGCCGCGCGCCTGAGCCGACAAATCGGGCGGGCTGAGGAAAAAGGAGCGGCACAATGATTCGAGCACTCTACACCGCGGCCAGCGGCATGATGGCCCAGCAGATGAACCTGGACACCATCGCCAATAATCTGGCCAACTCCTCGACGACCGGCTTTCATCAGCTTCGTCTGCAGTTTCAGGACATGCTCTACCAGAATCTGATCACTCCAGGCGCGGCGCAGACGCAGTCCACCATCTCGGCTGGATTGCAGATTGGCCTGGGCACGCTGCCTGCTGCGACGGAGGTCATCATGACGCAGGGCGAGCTGAACCAGACCAACAATCCGCTGGATGTGGCCATCGAAGGCGCTGGATTCTTTCAGGTGCAGCAGTTGAACGGGCAGATCGCCTACACGCGCGCCGGGCAGTTTCAGCTCAACAACCAGGGCACGATCGTGACCACCAACGGCGACATCGTCATTCCCACCATCACCGTGCCGCCGAACGCGACTTCGGTCACGATCACCCCCTACGGCGTGGTGAATGCGACGCTGCCCGGGCAGACCAATCCTTCGCAGCTTGGCCAGCTTCAACTGGCAACCTTCGCCAACCCGGGTGGGCTGCAAAGCATGGGCGGAAACATTTTGACGCAGACGCTGGCCTCGGGCGACCCGATCGTAGGCAATCCAGGCGGCGTGGAAGGTCTCGGCATGCTGCAGCAGGGATATCTGGAAAACTCCAACGTGGACGTTGTGACGGAATTCGTGCAGATGGTGCTGGCGCAGCGAGCGTATGAGTCGAACTCCAAGGTGATCAAGGCTGCCGACCAGATGTACTCGCAGGTCAACAATATGACGCAGTGAGGGCGCGGATGATTCAGTCAGAAAGATTGCTTGACCGAGAGCGCGGGATGCGATGGGCTTGTGGAGGTCTGGTTCTCCTGCTTTTTGTCGGCAGCGCAGAAGGAGCGACTGTGGGTTCTGCCGAAAAAGGTTTGCGCCCCGCCTGCGTCGGTATTCGCGAAGATCGAGCGCTGGGGTTGCACTGGCGCAGGGAGACACAAAGCGGAGGACGGCCTGCCCGATGGATCCCGATGACCGAAGACGAGGCCGTCGCATGTCGGAGGCAGCTTCTGACCGAGACCGCCGCGATCGACGCAAAATTGATCGAGGGCACGCAGGAGGGTGCGAAGCCCGACCTCAAGCCGCAGGGACTGGCCGTGACAGCGGCCCATCCGGTGACGGCCAGTCTGTTTGCGGCCAGCCCGGTCGCAGTCAAGCCGGTTGCAGCCAGCCCCATCGCAGTCAGGCCGGTGATTCAGGTGGGCGATCACGTCGTGGTGATTCAATCCGCGGGTGGAGTGCTGGCGCGTCTGCCCGGAGTCGCGCTGGCGGCGGCGGCAAAGGGACAGCGGCTTCCGGTTCGCTTGCAGGTGGGCAATGGCGGCTTCGGCAAAGCCGCCGGACGCGTGGTTCAGACGCAGGCCGTCACTGCCGGGATGGCGCAGTGGGATGGCGCGATGGAGTGGCGTGGAGCCGGCTGGTGATCGGGTCTGGCAGGCAGGGCAGGGAACGAGGCTGGACAAGGGACAGGCAACAGGATGTGGAGAAAGCGTGCGTGAGCGGACTCATTCAAAATCGCGGAGTACAAGTCATCTGCCGACAGGCATTCGTCCTTGCCTTGTGTGCGCTGCTTTTGGGCATGCTGGGCGCAAATCCTGCGCACGCCTTCATCGGCAAGCATAAGAAAAAAGCTCCGCAGGCCAAAAAGCAGACCCCGCCGGAAGAGGCGCTTGCAACGTATATCCAAAGGGTGCGCGCCGAGCACGATGCCGAGGTTCTGGCTCCCGGTTCGATCTGGAGCGATCAGGGAAGTCTGGTCCGTTTGTCGAACGACGCCAAGGCAACGAAGCTGCACGATGTGATCTCGATCGTGGTGACGGAGAGCCTGGCGGCATCGACGGACGGACAAGTGAAGAACTCGCGCGCTTCGACAGCCAACAGTTCCTTTACCGGATTGCTGGGTGTTCCCAAGACCACCAGCACGTTGGCCAACCTGCTGGCGCAAAGCTCCTCTTCCGGACTTGCCGCGCAGGGGCAAAGCGTCACCAACTCCAGCCTGGTGACAACCTTCGGCGGCGAGGTCGTCGATCTGTTGCCAAACGGCATGATGGTGGTGCAGGCGACGCGCCAGTTGACCTTTTCGCAGCAGACGCAGGTGATTCGCCTGCGCGGGCTGGTGCGACCGGAGGATGTGAATTTTCTGAATCAGGTGGACTCCTCGGCGATGACGGATCTGGAGATCGAGGTCGTCGGCAAGGGGATCGTGAATGACTCAACCTACCGCCAGAATCCAATCTGGCGATTCCTGCAACGGATACTGGTGTTCTGATGACGACGCGCTGGGTTGTGGATGGGGCGATGGGACGGATGTGGCGATGGGCGTCAGGCTCCATGCAGTGTGGGCAGCGCGCGCTGGGTTTCCGGTTGGTGGCTCTGCTGTTGTGCTGGACGCTGCCTGTGTTCCTGGTCGCGCAGGCCGTGCCGCCGGCAACCGGCGCTCAGGCAACCGGCATCAGTCGGCCTCCGGGGACAACCTTGCTGACGACTCCGGCGCGGACGACGTCCGCGCCCCAGGCAACGCCCCAGCTCGCGCCTGCAACAACGCCTGCTTCAGCGCCGTCGGCGGCTTTGCCTGCTCTCGGCCAGTCTGGTGGTTCAGGCGGGCCGGGTGCCGAGTCGGCTGCCGCGCCAGTCGGCACGGAGCCGCTGGTCGAGCGCCGCGCGCGGATCAAGGATGTTGCGTCCATTGAGGGCATCCGCGACAACCAGCTTGTCGGCTACGGTGTGGTGGTCGGATTGCGTGGAACCGGCGATACGCAGCAGACGATCTTTCCCATGCAGACGCTGCTTTCGATTCTGTTGCGCATGGGCGTGAATGTGCCGCAGACCGGCACGTTGAGCGCGCAGAATATGCAGGTCAAGAATATGGCTGCCGTTTTTGTTGAGGCAACGCTTCCGCCCTTCAGCCATACGGGGGAAAAGATCGACGTGACGGTCTCTTCCGCCGGGGATGCCCGCTCGCTGGAGGGTGGCGTACTGCTGCTTTCGCCGCTCTACGGCCCCGATGGGCAGATCTATGCACAGGCCGAGGGACCGCTGGTGATTGGCGGCTATCGCATCTCTGCCGGATTCAATACGACGCAGGTGAACTATCCCACAACGGGGCGCATTCCTGGCGGCGCGCTGGTGGAGCGGGCGGTTCCCTTTGATCTCAAGCAGATGCATGCCGTCGATGTGGAGTTGCAGGATGCGGATTTCCACACCGCCGAGCGCATGGCCCAGGCGATCGACGTCAGTCTTGGCGCGCCACGCGCGCATGTTGTGGACAGCCGGACAGTGGAACTGATTCCGCAGCCCGGCGAGAGTCTGCCAGCGCTGCTGGATCGCGTGGAATCGACGGAGATCAACGTCTATCCGCGTGCCAAGGTGGTGGTGAACGAGCGGACAGGAACGGTGGTGATTGGCGGCAAGGTGCGCCTGCAACCGGTGCAGATCCTGCATGGCGGGCTTTCGGTCAATGTGGTGACCGAGTTCCAGGTCTCGCAGCCCAACGCCTTTGGCCAGGGAACGACGCAGGTGGTTCCGCAGACCAGCGTGCAGGCCAATGACAAGCCAGTCAACCGCATTGAGCTGAAGCAGGGCGCGACGGTGGAAGACCTGGTGGATGAGCTGCAGAAGATCGGTGCGACGGCGCGGGATGTCATCTCCATTCTGCAAGCGATGAAGGCCGCCGGCGCACTCGAAGCCGATCTGGAGGTGCTGTGATGGGTAGTGTGGCATTTGTGCCGGGACCGAAGATGGAGCAGCCAGGCGTGGACTCTGGTTCGGCGACCGCAAACCCCCGTCTGGTGACGGCGGCCCACCAGTTCGAAGCGGCGATGATGCAGGAGATTCTTGGTCCGCTGACCAAAGAGATGCAGGGAATGGGCGGGCTGAGCGGTGACGCCGAGGACGGCGTCACCGACGATGGGGATGGCGGACCCAATCAGGCATTGACCTCCTTTGCCTCTGAAGCGCTGGGTGAGGCGTTGTCCGAGCGAGGCGGCTTCGGCATCGCCAGCAGCGTTTTGAAGAAGCTGAGCCGCGTGACGGAAAAGACGGCGAGTCATGCCGGAGATGCGCATGTGCAGCCACCGTTTCAGGCTCATTCCGGGAAAGGCATAAAACCGGGAAGGCAGATCGGGAATTGAGAGAAGACTTCGATTTAATGACTGAAGTGATTAGAAATTTCGCCGATACTGCACAGAGGGAG
This sequence comes from Acidobacteriota bacterium, assembly GCA_021804655.1. Classification (GTDB taxonomy): domain Bacteria; phylum Acidobacteriota; class Terriglobia; order Terriglobales; family Acidobacteriaceae; genus Acidicapsa. The sequence continues at coordinate 23,778 of JAJZHE010000008.1, read as the reverse complement.
AGAGACGGATGAACATTCGCAATGGAATTGAAAACTCGAACCTGACACGTGCAGCCACCAGTCTTCCGGATCCGGCGGTCCGTAGCTCGACGGGAGCGTCTTCGGCGCAGTCAAGCAGCGCTATCGGCGCAGGAAGCGATCAGGCGCATCTGAGCAGTGCAGCGGCCCATCTGGCAGCGGCCATGCCGGCAAGCGGAGTCAATGGCGATGTGCGGACGCAGTTGGTGCAGCGGGTGCAAAGCGCGCTGGCCAATGGCGCTTATCATGTCCCAGCCTCCAGTGTTGCTGACAAGGTCATGCAAAGCATGCTCGCGAACGAGTAACAGGGAAGTGTTCAAATCCCGGACACACTTCCGTCTGCGGCTCGGCACAAAAGAAATCGGGAAACGAAACCGGCAATCTGATGTAGTCGAGATTTTTGATGGGGAAAGCAGCAAAAGAATGAGGCAGCAAGTGAAGGCCGAGAGACAGATTCGCGCAGAGGATTCGATGCAATCGTGGCACCACCTGTTACGGGAGGCGACCGACGCGCTGGTTCGCATGGATGCGGATCGGCTGGAGGAGTTGGTGCGCTGCTGCGCAGATTTGAATCGGCAGATGCAGTCGGTCGAGCTTCCTGCGGGCAATCCTTCGCCCTCCATGCGCAGGCTGGCCCAGGAAGTCTCTGCCCATCAGGCTTCGATTGCGGTGATGGGGCGATTGCTGGCCGAGACGCGCGCCAATCTGCGCGTGCTCACGCGCCTGCATCTGCTTCGTTTGAAGGCAGCGGAATCGGCAGCAGAGTCGCAACATGCGGGCGTGTGGCATGTGCGTCCGGCGGGGGTGGATTATGGGGACAATTAGCTCGGCGCTCAGCCTGATTACCGGAGCGCTCAATGCCGATCAGGCAGCGCTTGATGTGGTTTCCAACAACGTTGCGAATGCTTCCAACACCACTTATACGCGTCAGGTGCCAAACTGGCAGGAGAACGCGCCGATCGTGGTGAATGGCGCGAGCTACGGAACAGGCGTGACGATGACCGGAGGCGTTTCGCAGCGCGACCGCGTGCTGAACCAGCGGTTGCAGCAGCAGCAGCAGGCCAGTTCTTCGGCCAGCGCGCTGGAGTCTGCGCTGACCACGCTGGAGACGAACTTCACCGTGGCCAGCAGCACGACAAGCTCCGGCAATGTCGGCCTGGACATCACCAATTTCTTCAACTCGATGACGCAACTCGAAGCAAGTCCGACGAGCAATCCGCTGCGTCAGCAGCTTTTGGCCAGCGCCACGACGCTGGCCGGCGATATCTCCGGTACGGCGGTCAGTTTGAATGCGCAGCAATCGTCACTGGATCAGTCGATCACCACGGCCGTCGCGCAGGTCAATACTCTGACGGCTTCGCTGGCGCAGGTGAGCCAGCAAATTCAAACCACTTCTCCGAATCAGGATGCCGGAGTGCTGGAAGATCAGCGACAAAACGATCTGACGCAACTGGCGCAGTTGATCGGCATCAACCAGGTGACGACGGAGAACAATGGCCTGAGCGTGACGACGACGGGAGGTCTTCTGCTGGCGACCAATGGGCAGTCGTTCAACCTGACGACCGGGATGGTGAGCGGTGTCAGCCATATCTTCCTGAACGGGACGGATATTACCACTCAGCTTGCCTCCGGCGGCGGACAGATTGGCGGGCAACTGACGGCGCGCGATCAGGTGATTCCCAACACGCTCGCTTCGCTCGATCAGCTTGCCTACAGCATTTCGACGCAGGTCAATACCGTGAACAACGCGGGCACGGATATGGCTGGCGACAATGGCGGTGCGGGCAATATCTTCGCTGCTCCCACAGCCGTTGCCGGCAGCGCGGCTTCGATGAGTGTGGTGATGACGGATCCAAATCACATTGCAGCGGCTGGACTGGGCAACGGAACCGGAGACAACTCCAATCTGGTGACGATGGCCAATCTTGCCAATCAAGCCATCGTCAGCGGCCAGACGCCGTCCAACTACTACTCCAATCTGGTAAGCACGGTGGGCAATGCTGTCTCTTCGGCAACGACAGAGAGCACGGCGCTGAGTGCTTCCGTCACGCAGTTGCAGAATCAGGTCAGTGCGTTGTCCTCCGTCAATCTGAACGATGAGGCCAGCGCGATGCAGGAGTTTGAGCGCTCCTATCAGGCTGCCTCACAGGTCTTCACCATCCTCAACACCGTGATGGCTTCGGCATTGAACATTGGCGTCGAGACAGCGGTTGCGTAACACCATGCACGCCTGCGCGACGGCTTCATGGATCGTCGGCAGGTCCGGCAGGAAGCGAGTGATCCCATGCGAGTGAATCCGTTTTTTGTGACCAATCTGAGCAGTGCGCTGGACCAGACGCAGGCCACTGAGCAGCAGCTTTCCACGGAGCTTTCGAGCGGTCTTGGCGTAACCAGCATCGGACAGAACCCGGTGGCAGCGGCGCAGAATACGCAGTTACTCAATCAGATCGGAATCGAGGATTCCTTCACGCAGACATCCAATCTTGCGCAGGGTATGCTCAACGTCACCGACTCTGCGCTGGGCAGTGTCGTCACCCAGTTGAACGACGCGATCTCGCTCGGAACCCAGGGTAGCAACGGAACATTGAACACTTCACAGATGCAAGCGGCCTCCAATCAGCTTGCGGGCATTCGCGACGAGGTGCTTTCGCTGGCCAACACCAGCTACCAGGGGCAATACGTCTTTGGCGGCAGCCAGACCAGCGGTCCGCCGTTCACGTTGAACGCCAGCACTTCCCCAGCCACGGTCACCTACAACGGCGACAGTGTTGTCAATCAGTTGCAGACTCCGAATGGACAGCCCATCGCGCTCAACATTCCCGGCAATCAGGTTTTCACCTCTTCCACCGCCAATGTTCTTGGCGCGTTGAACAACATCATTGCGGACTTTGCCAATGGCAACTCCGCAGCCGGAGCAGCCGATACCGCTGCGCTCAACTCCGCTCTCAACTTTGTCAGTCAGCAGCGTGTCTCGCTCGATAACTCGATCTCGCGGCTGACGACGGCAACCTCTGCGGCATCCAGTTCACAGACGCAGTTGACCACGGTGCAGACCAACCTGATACAGGCCGATATTCCCGGAGTCTCCACGCAGCTTTCTCTGGTCAAGTCGCAGCAGACGGCGCTGATCAACGTGATTGCCGCGCTTGGCTCCGGCAGCCTCTTCGACAAACTCTGAGCAGGCATCGCGCCCGTTCCGCGCGGAGCTTCACTTCGCCCATTTGCAGCTTGCCTGTGCAGCCCTTTGCCCGTCGATCTCCCTTGACGCAGAGGATGCGCCCTATACTGGATGGCGAGGGGCGAAGCCATGCTGGAAGCCATTCGATTTTTGTGGAATGCAACGCGCGGCCACCGGCTCGCTCCCTGGCGCAGCGATTATGTAAAATGGCGCATCGAAACCTTCTCCGGACAGAAAGCCGAGACCATCCGTGCCGCCGATGTCTGGCGTTTTGTGTGGACCACGCGCGGCGAACTCATGCAATTCTTGCTGTGGACCGGCAAAATCGAAAGGCTTGCGCGCGAACGCCAAAACCAGACGCGTGAGCGCCAGGACCAGAATGGACGCGCCTGAGCCTGGATCAACAAGTCAGCCCCTGGCGCGCAGAGAGCGAGTGAAACATGAATCGACGAACGTTCGCAATGCAGGCAAGCGCGTGGCTGCTCGCTGCCGGAGCCGCTCCCGATGCCTGGCCGTTTTTTCGCAAAAAGAAGAAGCAGCAGCCAGCTCCCGCGCCTGCTGCACCTGCCCTGAACTCCGTTGTCGGCACTGCTTCTCTGCGTGCGCACGGGCTTCTGGCTGCTCTGCCCGTCGGCTGCGCCGTGGTTCCGGAGATTCTCGATCTGGAGGGTGCGCGCGCCGGCAAAACGTCTGACCCCTATACGCAGACCGTGCTCGATCAGGCCGGAATTCTGGTGGCGGAAAACGCGATGAAGTGGTCGGCTCTGCGGCCCACTCCGGCAGGGTACGACTTCGCGGCGAGCGATCGCCTCTTTGATTTCGCTCACGTCGGCGGGCAACTGGTGCGCGGCCACAATCTCTGCTGGCATGAGCAGTTGCCCGCCTGGTTTGCTTCCGTGGCCACGCCGGAGAACGCTGCTTCGCTGCTCACGCAGCACATTCAGCGTGTCGCCGGGCGCTATGCCGGTCGCGTGCAAAGCTGGGATGTGGTCAATGAGGCCGTGCATCCGCCCGATGGTCGTCCCGACGGATTGCGCAACTCACCCTGGCTGCGGCTGCTTGGCCCTGGATACATCGAGCTTGCTTTCCGCACGGCGGCCCAGGCCGATCCGCAGGCTCGTCTCACCTACAACGACTACGACATTGAACTGGACACGCCGGACCAGGAGGTCAAGCGCGGTCAGGTTCTGCTCCTGCTGCGGCGCTTGCATGCGCGTGGCATCCCCGTCGGCGCCGTCGGCATTCAGAGTCATCTGCAGGCGACCGGGCCACAGCCAGGCGCCGGTCTCGTGCAGTTCATCCGCGAGGTCGCTTCGATGGGCATGGAGGTCTACATCACTGAGATGGATGTGAACACCCATGCGCTGCCAGGCGATGCCGCCGCGCAGGATGATGCCGTTGCGCTGGTCTATGACCGCTATCTCCGGCTGGTGCTGCCGGAGCCGAATGTGAAAGCCTGCCTCACCTGGGGCATCACCGACGCGCACACCTGGTTGAACCAGACACCAAAGCCGTGGGCTGAGCGCCCCGACGGAACGCGCCAGCGCCCGTTGCCCTTCGACGATCACTATCAGCCGGTCAAGGCTTTTTATTCGATGCGGGACGCCATCGACGCAGCACGCGCAGCCACCACTCGCAACGCCGTCGCTGCTCCAACTGCACCACAGCAGCAGCCCTTTGTGCCCTTTGCCGTGCCGGGCAGTCCGTCGTCGCCCCATTAGGAATTTGTCTCCATTGATCCACTTCCCGTCCGACTTCGCAGACCAGCCGTCCTCCTGCAGAATGGATCGCCATGCAAATACCTGTTGTCCAGCGTTCAGCAGCGAAGACTGCGCAGCGCCTCCTCCGTACCGATGCCGTCAGCCGGTTTACACTCGCGATTCTGGCCTTTGGCCTCGTCTGGAGCTGTCTTGCGTCAGCCCGTCTCGCCGCTCAACAGCTTCCACCCGCCGAGCCGCCCGCGCCACTGCCGGCTCAGGATCAACCCGTCGAAACACTGCACGTCACCACCAACGAAGTGCTCGTTCCCACTCTGGTCGAAAACGCCAATCAGGTGGTCTACGGGCTGAAGCCGGAGGACTTTGAGCTGACCGACAACGGCGTGCCGCAGCGTCTGCGCGTGGACGAGGAGATGGATACCGCTCCCGTCGCGCTGGTGGTGGCCGTGCAGCAGGGGCGAAGCGCCGCGCTGGAGATGGACAAGGTCGCCAAACTCGGCCCGCTGCTCTCTTTGTTTCAGGGCAACGGGAGCGGAGAGATTGCTCTGGTCGGCTTCGACAGCACTCCGCACCTGCTGCACGACTTCACCGGATCGCTCGATTCGATCGAGAGCAGCCTCCATCAGTTGCAGCCCGGCGACGGCGGCGCGGCCATTCTGGATACCGTCGGTTACGCCATCGATCTGCTCCACACGCAGCCCGAGCGCTATCGGCGCGTTCTGTTGCTCATCAGTGAGCGGCGCGACCACGGCAGCAAACACGTCAAGCCCACGGCTCTGGTCCAGCGGATCGGAGCCAGCAACATCCTCGTGCTCAGCATCAGCTTTTCACCCTCGGCTGCGGAGTTTCTCCATGATCTGACGGACAATGGCGACAACCGTACGACAAGCATGCTGGGTGCGCTGCTCATGGCTGGCCAGGCAATGAAAAAGAACGTGGCCAAGGAACTTGCCCGGCTCAGCGGCGGCGAATACGCCACATTTACCAAAGACAAAGCGCTTGAAGCGCACCTCGCCCAGTTGGCGCAACGGGTCCACAACCGTTATCTGCTCAGCTTCAGTCCCACCGATCCAGCGCCGGGGCTGCACCGGTTGCGCGTTCGCCTCACTCGGGATTACGGTGCAACGGTCATTGCGCGCACCAGTTACTGGGCCGCGCCCAATCCGTAATCGACATCTCCTCCACGCGCGCAGCCGTGGGGGAACGGTGCACTCCATCCCCTTTCGTGGTAAACTCAGGGAGACATTGAGATCGAGATTTTGAGGAGCAACTGAAGCTGTGTTGGCAACCGTAACGAAAACAGAACTGATTGAACGCTTCCGTACCCATGACACCGACACTGGATCCCCTGAGGTGCAGATTGCAATTCTGAGCACTCGCATCCGTGAGTTGAACGAACACTTCAACATGCACAAAAAGGATCATGCCTCGCGTCGCGGACTGCTGATGTTGGTCAGCAAGCGCCGTCGCCTTCTGGACTATCTGAAGGCCAATGATGCCGATCGCTATCGCGACGTGATCGCCAAGCTGGGTATCCGCAAGTAGACACGAAGCATTTGAAACGATTCAGTCGAGACCGGGAAGTGGTCCAGACTGCTGCTCGATGGATTACAGCAGTCGGAGCATATCCGTCTCACCTTCCTGAAAGCTGGAAACGGCCTGGAGCAGTCGATGGATCGACTCTCCGGGCTGTTGTCGCAGGCTTTCCCCGGGAGTCTGCACTCCCTTGTGCTGCGCGATCTTCCAGTGCGGCCTTCCCACAAGTTTCCCAAGACGAAAAAGTGAAAAGAGGATAAACATGAAGCAAGAAATCGCAGTTGAACTGGCCGGCGGCAAGCGCTTGGTATTTGAAACCGGACGCGTTGCAAAACAAGCTTCCGGATCGGCGCTCGTCACCTTCGGCGACAGTGTTGTGCTGGCCACCGCCGTGGCCGCACCGGAACCCAAGGAAGGCCTCGACTTCTTCCCCCTCACCGTCGATTACCGCGAGTACGCCTACGCCGGCGGCCGCATCCCCGGCGGATTCATCAAGCGGGAAGGGCGACCGAGCGAGAAGGAAATTCTCACCTGCCGTCAGATCGACCGCCCCATTCGCCCACTCTTTCCAGAGGGCTTCCGCAATGAAACTCAGGTCATCGCGCTGGTCTTTTCAGCCGATAAGGAAAACGATCCCGACGTCGTCGCCATCAATGCCGCCGCCGCCGCGCTTGCGCTCTCTGACATTCCGTTTTCCGCCACCGTCGGCGCGGTGCGCGTGGGCCGTCTGGAGGGCGAGTTCATCATCAATCCCTCCTATGCCGAGCGCGCTGCAAGCACCCTGAACATCATGGTCGTCGGCCACAAGGACGGCATCGTGATGATCGAGGCCGGCGCCAAGCAGGAGTCGGAAGAGGTCATTCTTGCCGCCATCGAATTTGCACACGGCGAGATTCGCAAAATCACCGCCGCCATTGACGATCTGGCATCGCGCGCCGGCAAACCGAAGCGCGCTTTTACGCCGCCCGCCGAAGATGTCGAGTACTATCAGGCGCTCTTCGCCAAGGCCAGCGATCGCCTGAAAGACGCTCTGGACACGCACAAGCATGCCAAGACCGAAAGCTACGCGCTGCTCAAGGCGCTGAAACAGGAGCTGAGCGCTGAGTTGCCGGCGGATGATCCAGCGGCAAAGAAGAAGCTCGGACAGTACTTCGAGCTGATGCGCGAGCGCATCTTCCGCGAGCAGGTCACCCGCGAGCGCATTCGTCCCGATCGCCGTGCCTTCGATCAGATTCGTCCCATCACCATCGAGACCGGCGTGCTGCCACGCACCCACGGGTCGGCCTTGTTCACACGCGGCGAAACCCAGGCGCTGGTCACCGCAACGCTCGGAACCACAGACGATGGACAGCGGCTGGAGAGCTTTGAAGGCGAGCAGAAAAAGCCCTTCATGCTGCACTACAACTTCCCGCCGTTTTCCGTCGGAGAAGTGGGCCGCATGACCGGCGTTGGCCGTCGCGAAGTGGGCCACGGAGCGCTCGCCGAGCGCGCCATCAGCGCCGTTCTGCCCTCGCACGAAGAGTCGCCGTACACCATCCGCATCGTCTCCGACATTCTGGAGTCGAACGGATCCTCGTCCATGGCCTCCGTCTGCGGAGCCAGCCTCGCTCTCTTCGACTCCGGCATCGCGCTCAAAGGCGCAGTCGCCGGCGTCGCAATGGGACTGGTCAAGGAGGGCGACGATTATGCCATCCTGACCGATATCGCGGGAGCCGAAGATCACTACGGCGATATGGACTTCAAGGTTGCCGGCACGCGCAATGGCATCACCGCCCTGCAGATGGACATCAAGATCAGCGGTCTGACGCAGCAGATTCTTCAGCAGGCCATGGAGCAGGCTCGTCAGGGCCGCCTCTTCCTGCTGGACAAGATGGACGCCGCGCTCAGCGGTCCGCGCACCGAGCGTTCGCGCTACGCGCCGCAGATCCGCACCGTACAGATTCCCACTGACAAGATTCGTGATCTCATCGGACCGGGCGGAAAGACGATTCGCGGCATCATCGAGCAGACCGGCGTCAAGATCGACGTGGACGACACGGGCCGAGTGAATGTCGCTTCGTCCGATGCCGACGGCCTGGCACAGGCTCTGGCGATCATCAGCAATCTGACGGCCGTGCCCGAAGTCGGCAAGACCTATCTTGGCAAGGTGGTTCGTCTGGCGGAGTTCGGAGCATTCGTCGAGTTGTTCCCCGGCACCGACGGCCTGCTCCACATCTCCGAGATTGCCGAGCATCGCGTGAAGGAAGTCAAGGACGAACTGCGCGAAGGCGATCAGGTCATGGTCAAGGTCATGGCCATCGAAGGCAACCGCATCAAGCTCAGCCGCAAAGCTCTCATCAAGGAGCAGAAAGCGAAGCTTGGCATCGTCGATGCGCCGGAAGCCTCGGCTAGCCACTCGGCCCATGCGGATGCACCGGTTGCGCGCGCGCCTCGTCATGAATTTGACGAGCGTCAGCCCACCTCCAACTCCAGCACCATCCTCATCGAAGGCGGAGACGACTTCGAGGAGAGCGAAGAGTTCGACGAGGAGAATGAGCCAAACTTCAACGTAGCCGATGGTGCCGCAGCACCAGCAGGAAACGGCGCAGGTCGTGCTCCTGCTGGCCCCGGCGGTCCCGGAGCCAACAACCGTCGTCGTCGTCGTCGTGGTGGTCGCCCCGGCGATCGCGGCCCCGGCGGTCAGGGCGGTCGTGGACCGGCAAGCGCGAGCTAAGTTCGCTCAAACCACTGCAACAATGCAGATGCCCGCTCGTCAAGAGCGGGCATCTGCATTTGCGGTTCAGCATTTGGCCTTGGATTTTCTCCGTCCGGCATTGCCTCGGAGTCGATGCCAGGTCAGGCATTCATGCCGCGGTGGAGTTCCTTTTCCTCATACATGCGCAGGTCCGCGGCAATATACAGATTCGAGGCGTCGCGCGCATCGTCGGGATAGATCGCCGATCCCACGCTTGCGCCGATGTGCAGATCGTGATGATCCACTGAAAAAGGCAAATGCAGCAGCTCCACCAGCGAATCGGCAACCGCCTCCACGTCTTCCGATCTTTCCAGATCGGCCAGAACCACGGAAAACTCATCGCCGCCCGTACGCGCCAGCATGTCCCCGCGGCGAATCCGAGAGCGCATTCGGTCAGCCACCTGCTGCAGCAGCAGATCGCCGACGTGATGGCCATACAGATCATTCACCTGCTTGAATCGGTCCAGGTCAATCTGCAACAAGCCAACCTTTTTCTTCGATTCCGCACATCTCTGTATACATTCGTTGAGATGGGTCTGAAACAGGCGGCGGTTCGCCAGCGTCGTCAGATCGTCGTGCAGGGCAAGATATTGCGAGCGCTCAATTTGATTTTCCAGCAACAGCAGCAGCATTCCCACCGCGACCACATACTTCGGCAGATTCCAAACTTCGCTTTCAATGTGAATGGCGGGAAAACGCATTTGCAGCACTGGGCCAATCACAAAAACCGAAGCCCAGGTCAGAAATCCTCCCACTGTGATCACCGATCCTGCGCTGCTCCGTTTCCGATAGTTGCTCCAGAAGACAAAGCAGCAAGCGAAATAAACCGTAAACAGGATCGCGTTCAGCGCAAAACTTCCATCCTGTGTACGCGGCGGAGCGAAGAGCAGCAGCGATGTACCCAGCAGAAGATACAGTGTCATCACAACGTATCGCGGCATGCCCAGCAGGCGACGTGGCGAGAGCAGTCCCACCAGCAGAGGGCCGATCGCGATCAGCACCGAGGTTGCCGCGAACATCCACCCCGGAGCGCTGGGCAAGACCAGAAGAACGATGAAGAGCGAAGGAGGAATACCCAGCGCCGCCGACATCCAGTAGGAAGAAATATGGCGCCGATACTGCACCGACGCGCGCATAAATTCAACCGCCGCGGCCACCAGAGAAATCAGCGTGATCGACAGGACGAGGCTGCCCCAGCCGTTGTCCTGCACCACCACCATGCTGGCGGCAAAGTGGATCAGAATCAGTACCCAGGAAAAAAGCCATTGCCGCGAATCCGCAAAGGGGGTTCCGGGAAGCTCATCGTTATGCTCGGGTTCGCGGCGAAGAATGGAATAAAAAGCACCGACCAGGGCTGCAATCGCCAGCAGATCCGGAATTTTCGTCCAGTCCATTCCGTGCTCCAGGTTCGGTCCTCGATCACAAGCCAGAGTCACCAGCGCGCAATCTATCCAGAAGTTATCGGCTCAATTTGATTTTGACTTACTTTCGGGACAAATTGAAATATCTTTGGTACGCACAAAGGTAACATAACGCTCCCGCAACGGAAGCATCTTTCGTCAGAAGGACGGAGTTGTCATCCTTGCGAAATAGCAGGCGCGCCTTGTCTTGTTTACCGTTTCCGGTTTTACTCTTCGCTCGTCGCTCGGCTGCCGAAGACGTTGCCCATGCGGCGAATCTGCGCACCCACGCCGCGCAGTTTTTCTTCAATCCGTTCATAGCCGCGGTCCATGTGATACACGCGATCCAGGATCGATTCGCCCTCGGCAACCAGCGCCGCCAGCACCAGCGATGCCGACGCGCGCAGATCGCTGCACATCACCGCAGCGGCAGAGAGCTGTGACGCGCCCTGCACCGTCGCCGTCCGTCCATCGACAGCTATATTCGCGCCCATCCTCACCAGCTCCTGCACGTGCATGAAGCGATTCTCGAAGATGTTTTCCGTGATCCGGGAAACCCCCTGCGCTTGTGTGGACAAGGCCATGAATTGCGCCTGCATATCGGTGGGAAAACCAGGATATTCGCGCGTCGAGATATCCGTCGCGCTCAGTTTTTCCTCGGCGCGCACGCGTATTGAATCTTCGCTCTGGACATCGACGCGTGCTCCGGACTCACGCAGCTTCTCCATGATGGCTCCCAGATGAGCCGGTTCGCAGTTGGTCACAATCAGGTCGCCGCGCGTGATCGCGCCCGCAACCAGAAACGTTCCCGCTTCAATGCGATCCGGGTTGATCCGATGGCGCGTGCCGTGCAGTTTGCTCACGCCCTGCACGCGGATCGTCGGCGTTCCCGCGCCCTCAATCTGCGCTCCCATGCTCACCAGCATCGCCGCCAGATCGGTCACCTCCGGCTCGCGCGCACAGTTCTCCATCACGGTTTCCCCGTCGGCCAACACAGCGGCCATCAGCAGGTCTTCCGTGCCCGTCACCGTAATCTTGTCAAAGAACAGATGCGTTCCCCGCAGCCGCTCCGCGCGCGCTTCCAGATAGCCATGTTCCTGGGTAATCGTCGCGCCCATCTTTTCCAGCCCCTTCAGGTGCAGGTCGATCGGCCGACCGCCAATCGCGCACCCGCCCGGCATGGCCACGCGGGCCATCCCGCAGCGAGCCACCAGCGGACCCAGCACCAGCGAACTGGCCCGCATCGTTTTCACAATCTCATAGCGCGCCACCGGGTCGGAGAGATGGCGGCAACTGATCGTCGTGCGGTGTTGCGCACGGCCATAGCCCAGCTCAACCTGTGCGCCCATCGACATCAGCAGCTTCTGCTCCGTCTCAATGTCGCGCACCTGCGGAATGTTTTCCAGAATCACTTCGTCTTCCGTCAGAATTGCGGCTGCCATGCACGGCAAAGCAGAGTTTTTTGCACCGGAAACACGAATGCTGCCCACCAGCGGATTGCCGCCGCGGATGACGAATTTATCCATGTCGATCGTCTTCTCCTGAACCCTCAGTGTAACCGCGCGAGGCAGGGAAGCCTCATCCGGGGGAATCGCGCAAGTCAATGCTTGCAGCTCCATGCGCGCACTGCAATCGGGTCGAATGCCAAAACGGAAAGGGAACTGGCGCACGGCCAATCGCTGCTACAATTCGAGGACCGCGTCTTCAATCGCGCGGCGAACATTGCCATCCGAACGCGCCAGGCGGCGAACAGCCTCCGGCTTGTCCACCTTCGCCTTCAGCATCACCAGCGCAATCGGAACGCTGCGACCGGCGCTTTTGATTGTGTTCACAGCGGTCTCGCGGTCAATCCGGCAAGCCTGCATCAAGATGCGGATTCCGCGCTCCACGAGCTTGGAATTCTGCATGTGCACGTTGACCATCATGTTTTCGTAGACATAACCGCGCCGTGTCATCGCGCCCGTCGTGATCATGTTCAGCACCATCTTCTGCGCCGTGCCGGCCTTCATGCGCGTCGAACCGGAGACGACCTCAGCGCCAACTTCGGCGACGATCGCAATATCCGCGGCAGCAGCCAGCGGAGTGCCGTGGTTACAGGTGATCGCTGCGGTCTTGGCTCCTCGCGCGCGCGCATACGCCACTGCGGCCACCACATAAGGTGTGCGTCCGGATGCCGAGAGGCCAACCACAACATCCTTGCGCGTCGGCCTGCGCCGCGCAATATCCCGCTGTCCAAGCTCTTCGGAATCCTCATTCACTTCCACAGCCGAGGCCAGCGCCTTCGGTCCACCAGCCATGATGTATTGCACCTGTCCGGGCAGCGTCGAATAAGTCGGAGGACACTCCGAGGCATCCAGCGCCGCGATGCGACCGCTGGAGCCGGCGCCAATGTAAATCAGGCGACCGCCATCCCGCAGACTCCGCGCCACCTGATCGATCACCTGGGCGATCTCCGGCAGAGCCTTCTTCACCGCAACCGCGATCTTCGCATCTTCCTGATTGATGATGCGCGCAATTTCAATCGCAGACTTGGTGTCGAGTCCCTGCGAGGCCTCGTTCTGGCTTTCGGTGGTGAGATGTTGCAGTAGCGCCGCGTGATCCCGGCTTGCGGCTTCGGATTTTGAACCTGTCTGAGTGGGTTCGATCATAGTAGAAGTGCTGATCATAAGAATTCAGTCCCGCACATCGATTGTAGTCCCTCTGTGCCACACTTGGCCGCAGATTTATTCGTACGGCTGTTTCCGCGGGAAAACAAACACGACTCCGCCTCGCATCCCCTCGATCCGGTTCACAAACCTATCGCTTTTCTTACAGCATTGTGAAACTCCGGGCGAAGCTGCCGAATCGCATCCGTCTTTCGATCCGGCCACGTCCGATTGGTCAACAGCACCACAGCCACCTGCGCTTCCAGATCAATCCACAGCGAGCAGCCCGAGTAGCCCAGATGCCCAATCGAATGCGGACTGAAATGGTCGCCGCTCGACGACGGAGCCGACGGAGTATCCCATCCCAGCGCGCGCGAACTTCCCACCGGTGCCTGGCGTTCGCTGAAAAGCTGCACCGTCGCCTCGCTCACCAGCCGATTCCTGCCGCTTTGCAGCATCGCCGCGGAAAACCGCAGCAGGTCGGGAACATTCGAGAACAGGCCCGCATGCCCGGCAACTCCGCCCATCACAAACGCGTGTTCGTCCTGCACCTCACCCTGCACCCTGCGATGCCGAAACGTGCGGTCATCTTCTGTCGGCGGAATCGCCGCGCGCATCGATTCGTCCGGGCAAAAGCCGGTGCGCTCCATCCCCAGCGGCGCAAAAATCTCCCGCTTTGTCCACTGCGCCACGGACTCGCCGGTTAACACTTCCAGCGCTTTGCCCAGCAGGATGAATCCATGATCGGAATACTCGGCCCGCGTGCCCGGTTCCGCTTCCAGTGGCATCGTCAGGCAAGCGCGCAACAGGTCGCCTGCATTGTGTTCGCTGCGAAACAACGGTCGATAACCCGGCAGTCCCGAACTGTGCGCCAGCAGATGGCGCAATGTCACCGCGCGCGCCCACCGGCTGTCTGACCTGCCCACCACAAAGCCCGGCAACAGCTCGCCCAGCAACTGGTCCAGCTTCAGCACCGTGCGTTCGTGCAAGATCATCGCCATCGCCGTCGTCGCCACCACCTTGGTCACGCTGGCAAGGTCATAGACCGTCTCGGCATGCACGCGCGCAGCAGCCAGATCACTCGACGCACCTTCGTGGTAGATGAATTCGCCCAGCCCCTCGCACGCTGCAACTTCATCACGCACCAGCACGCCAAAGGCACATCCCGGAAAGACGCGATTGCGAATGGCGTCGAGCAGCACCGCGCGCGTTTCATCCAGTGGAAACCTGCTCTTCAGATTGTCTTGGTTCAACGACATCTCCACCTCGCTCTGCAAATTTTCGGTGGTTGATACAAGAATCCTACGTCGGCGTGCGCAGCAGCAGATAGCCGCCCGTCAGCCCAAACAGAATATCCGGGGACCACGCCGCCAGCGCCGCCGGCAGATAGTTGACGCTGCCCATCGCATCAAACAGCCCAGCGATCACCCAGTATCCCACAGCGATGCCGATCGCCGTCGCCACGCCCGTCAGCGATCCGCGCCGCCCCATCGAGAGCGCAAACGGAATCGCCATCACCGCCATCACCACCGTCACCAGTGGATAGGCAATCTTGTGATACAGCTCCACACGCAGGCGCATCGTGTCGAATCCGCTTTGCTGCAGGTCGTCAATATAGCGCCGCAGTTGCGCAAAGTTCATCTCCTGCGATTGCAGATTTTCCTTCTTGAAATATCCTGGTTGCTCGCTGATCTCAGGAAAGGACGCCTTCAGAAAGGCGCGAAAACTTGTCTGCGAAGCGCCGGAAAAACTTCGCTCCCATCCGTTTTCAAAGACCCATGTATGCGCGTCCTCGTCCCACAGCACACGCTCGGCATAGATGCGCCGGCGGATTGCAAAGGTCTTTGCATCGAACTCAAAAAACGTCAGATTGGCAAAAGCATTCTGGTCCGGATCGAAAAACTGATAGTAGAAGATGCTGGCTTCGTTATCCGCGCCAGGCTCGCCCACAATCCATTTCTGGTCCGGATGCAGCGTCGTCTGCGGTGGTCGTCCCTTGATCGTGTTGCGCAGCGCTTCCTGCTCGCGATTGGCCTGCGGCAGATACGACTGGTCAAAGGCAAACAAGCTCACCGCCAGCGCCGCCGCAATCACAAACACCGGAACCACCAGTCGATACAGGCTCACCCCTGTCGCCTTCATCGCCGTCAGTTCGCTGTTGCGGTGCAGAATGCCAAAGGTCACCAGCACGGCTATCAGTACGCTCAGCGGCGTGATCTGGTAAATCATGCTCGGTGCCAGATGCACAAGATAGTCGCCTACAACATACAGCGCCACATGGTTGCGCAGAATGTCCCCAACCAGTTCAAAGAATGTGAAGATCAGCATCATCAGCACAAATCCCAAAAGGATCGTGACGAACATCTTCACAAATTCGCGCAGCACATATTGATCCAGAATCAGCGGAAAACCGCGTCGCTTCCACCGTGGAAACGACTGTGGCAAATGGCTGCGAACCCGTCTTCGCCAGCTTTTGAAGCGCATGCGTGCAAAGATGCGCGTCTTGCGGCTCAAGCTGTGTGTGCTGTGCCACGCCGCGCCCCCATTGCTTTCGGCCATCGGCGCAGCCGTCTCCGTCGCCATCGTGAAGATGCGCCCAAACCGTCGTCGCACAGCTTGCATCGCGCGTCCACCGGAAGCCATCTCCGTCAGCAGAAAGATCCCCGCCAGCGCAAACAGACCATTGGCCAGCCACACCGACGCCACCACCGGCAGCTTGCCTGCTCGCCCCCAGGCAATCCCCAGGTTGGAAAGCAGATAGTACGTCAGCACCAGCAGCAGCGTATAGACAAATCCCGTGCTCTTGCCGCCCCGTCGAGAAGTCGCTCCCAGCGGCACGCCCACCAGCATCAGCACCAGGCAGGCCATCGGATACGCCAGTCTGCGTTGGAATTCAATCTCGACGCGTCGCTGCTCCAGGCCCTTTGTCCTGCCTGCTTCGCGCAGCAGTTGTCGATTACCCTCCGCGTAGAGCGGTGTATCCATGCGTCCCAGATGAACATCGCTTTGCGGACTGAAGGTCAGCGGACGATCCGTCGTTGCAAACGTCGAGATCGTGTAATCATCCGGCTGTTTTGCGTCCAGGTTATGTTCGGATGCGTTGCGCAGTCGGATCAGCAGCCCCTGTTCGCTGTCGTCGGTAATCGTCGCCGACTCCGCCGTCGTAATCTCCGGCGTAATCGGATTCGTCACGTCGGCAATGAACAACTGCTTCCAGTTCGCCACGCCGCCGCTTGTCCGCGTCTGCTGCACATAGACAACCGTGTTGCGAAAGTCTTCATAGAAGACGCGCGGTTCCACCTCAAACGACGCCTGTGACTTCGCCAGCGAGTTTTGCAGCGTCAGAATCGCACGATTCGCATGTGGCGACAGATAAAGCGAGTTCAGCAGGCCAAACGCCGTGCCCAGGCCAGCCAAAATCGCGGCCACGCGCACCAGATACCAGATGCCCATTCCGGACGCGCGCATGGCGATGATCTCGGAATCGACCGCAAGCCGACTCAACCCCAGCAGCACGCCCACCAGCACGGCCATCGGAATCGTCAGCAGAAAGGTATTCGGCAGCGTAAACAGGATGATCTCGCCCAGCGCCGTCAGGCTGGAGCTGTTGCGCACCACCATGTCCAGAATCTGTTCCAGCGGCCGCATGAACAGAATAAAAGTGAACAGCGCGCAGCCCAGAATCGCATGCGAGGTAATTTCGCCGAGAATGTAACGGGTGAGAATGCGCACAGGATTCAGCCTGCCATCAGTCTATCGCGCCTGCCGCATCTCCTCGGATTGCCAGCTTCGCAGCCGCAGGCTGTTGGCCAGCACGCTCACCGAACTGCAAGCCATTGCCGCCGCCGCCATCCACGGCGCCAGCGTCAGATGCAGCACCGGATACAGCACACCCGCCGCCAGCGGAATCCCCAGCACGTTGTATCCCGCGGCCCACGCCAGATTCTGTCGCATCACCTTCACCGTCGCGCGCGCCAGTGCAATCGCCGTCACCACGCCGCCCGGATCGCTGCTCAGCAGCAACACGTCGCCCGCCTCCTGCGCCAGCGCTGCTCCGGCACCCATAGCAAACCCGGCCTCGGCCTGCGCCAGTGCCGCGGCATCATTGATTCCGTCGCCCACCATCCCCACGCGCCTGCCCGCCGCCTGCATCGCGCGAATCCGCTCCAGCTTGTCGACGGGCATCAGTCCTGCGGCCACCTCATCGATCTGCAGCGCCGCCGCCACGGGTGCTGTCGCCGCCGCACTGTCGCCCGTCAGCATGGCCACGTGCAACCCCATCGCCCGCAGCGCACCCATCGCCGCTTTCGCAGTTGTACGCAGCTCATCGCGCATCTCCAGAAATCCCGCCGCGCTGCCATTCACCGCCAGCCACACGCGCGTCACGCCGCTTTCCGCCGTGGTCGTCTCGCGCGGCTCTTCCGGCCAGCGCACAGCTTCTTCCTCCAGCAGCGCACGATTGCCCAGCAGCATCTGCCTGCCGCCCACCGTCCCGCTCAACCCCCTCCCGCCCTGCGTCATCACGTCTTCAGCCGTCGTCCACGTCAACCCGCGTTCGCGCGCCGCCTCCAGCACAGCATGCGCCAGTGGATGCGCAGATCGCTCTTCCATCGCCGCCGCCAGACTCAGCACCGCAGCCTCGCTCCATTCCGTCAGGGCCACCACGCGCGTCAGCGAAGGTTTGCCCGCCGTCACGGTTCCGGTCTTGTCCAGCACCATCGTATCCAGCGTCGTCAGTCGCTCCAGAGCTTCGCCGCCTTTGATCAGTACGCCAAAATGCGCGCCTCGTCCAATCGCTACCGTCAACGCCGCCGGCACCGCCAGCCCCATCGCGCACGGGCAGGCAATCACCAGCACCGAGACCATGCTCTCCACCGCCAGCGCCGCATCGTGCGTCGTCGCCAGCCAACCCACAAAGGTCAGCGCCGCCACCACCAGCACCACCGGCACAAACACCGCACTCACCCTGTCCGCCAACCGCTGCATCGGCGCACGCGACCCTTGTGCCTGCTCCACCAGCCGCGCAATCTGCGCCAGTGTTGTCTCCGCGCCCACCTCTTCGGCGCGGCACAGAATCGCACCATCATAGTTCAGGCTGCCGGCCAGCACACGTTCGCCCACCGTCCGCACCACAGGCAAGGACTCGCCCGTCAGCATCGACTCATCCACCGTCGTCGTGCCCTTCACAATCGTCGCGTCCACAGGAATGCGTTCTCCAGCCAGCACAACCACCAGATCGCCCGTATGCACCGCGTCCAAAGGCACCATTCGCTCCTGCGCATTCTCCGCGTCCTCTTCGCGAATGCGCGCCTCCTGCGGCTGCAACTGCGCCAGCGCATCCACTGCTGCCAGCGCGCGGACTTTTGCCCGTGCCTCCAGCCATTTGCCCAGAATCAGAAAACCCACAATCAGCAGCACCGAGTCAAAGTACACCGCGCCCTGCGTCGCCGGATGCGCCACCGTCCACGCTGAATCCGCAAACGCGACGCCAGTCCCCAGCGCCACCAGCGTATTCATATTCGTCTCGCCGTGCAGCAGCGCTTTCCACGCGCTGCGATAGATCGACGCTCCCGCCCACGCCGTCACCACACCGGTCATCGCAAGCAGCGCAAGCGTCAGCCCATCCGCGCCGCCACGCATACCCGTCTGACTGCTCGCCATCGGCGCAAACATCGGCGCAATCATCGGCGCTGCCATGGCAATCACGCCCGCGACAATCGTCACCGCTGCTTTCCACGCCAGACTTCTGCTTGCACCGGAGTCTTTTTCCTGCGCTGTCGTCTCGCCTGCCTTGCGCGGAGCCACCGCATCATACCCGGACGCCTTCACAGCATTCACCAGCGCCGCAACGCTTGTGCGTCCGCCATCAAATCGAATCTGCGCGCGATGACGCATCAGATCCACATGCGCCTCGCTCACGCCATGCACTGCACGCAGCGCGCCCTCCACATGACGCTGACAGGCCGCGCAGCTCATGCCCAGCACCGGCAGCGTCACCGCTTCCAGCGCAGCTATTTCCGTTCCTGCGCCGTCACCATTTTGTCCAGTATGCGGCATCCTGGCCTCACGCCGCCGAGTGCGCTGCAACAGAGTGGGCCGGGAATCCAGCCTTTGCCAGCGCTGCAATCACCTGCTCAGCCGCTGCCTGCGCGTCGTCGGCTGCAAATCGCGCCACACCCACGCGCACTTCTTCCACGCGAAACGGCCCCGCGCCGCTGATCGTCTGGGTTACGCGACGCACGCACGATCCGCAATGCATACCTTCCACAATCAGATTCACTTCCGCCATCTCGCATCCTCCCGTCGGTTGTTTTTTCCGGCAACCTGCTTCGCCTGAAATGTACATCCGACTTTAAGATACGCCGACGCAGCCAATCGATTCATGCTCTTCCCGCAACGCGGGATACATCCGCATCTCCCCATCCCGTTGCTTTAAGCGTGTTTCATCAATCAACGAAACTCTGAAGCCGCCCGTATCAGACCCGCGATCAACGCGGGGCTGACGAACCGCGACGAAGTCACCGGGGTATATATGAAACACGCTTTAAGCGGGAAGCACACGCGCATCAACGGTAAACTCGGTATCCCAGCCATAGGTGTTTTTGCTCGCGCTGCGAATGTGATCCGGCCCGCGCAGTCGAGCCTCCTGAAGCGCCTGCTCGGCATCGCGCAGCACCACCACCGGCGACCGACCCTTGCTCTCGGCAACCGCAAAACATGCGCTCAGGCGAATGCTTCTCCCGCCCACTTCAAACGGAACGTCGAAGATATCCGTGCGCAGCCGTTCCGCCAACAGCACCGCATTCACGTTGCTGCACCCAGGCAACGCAAGCAGAAACTCATCGTCGCCCATCCGACCCAGCATGTCATAGCTGCGCAGCAGCGACTGAATCCGCTGGGCTATCCTGCGCAGCAGATCGTCACACGCCTCAATGCCAAGCTCCGCATTCCAGTGCCCAAAGTCGTCAATATCCAACAGAATCACGCACAGCCCCTGATTCAACCGCTGCACTCGATCCGTCTCACGAAACAGAATCGAAAGAATCGCGTCGCGGTTCATCGTGCCCGTCAGCCGGTCGCGTTCAGACTGCGCCAAAGAACAATCGCGCAGATGCGCCAGCTCGCTGCGCAACAGGTGAATACGCCGCAGAGCGCTCAAGCGCAGCGACCACTGCTGCCGCGATGTTTCTCGCGGCAGGATGTCGTCCATCACGCCATCGCGCAGCCGTCGGCTCCACAGCGCCGCAGCCTCGTCCTGTTCGTCCTCGCCTGTCACAGGAGCGCTGATCACTCCCACTGCGCAGCGTTGTCCCGTCCCTGCCTCCTGCAACGCTGCCAGCAGTTGTCCGCTTTCCACCGCTCGCACCGCGCCATCCAGCAGGATCACCGATCCAACCCGTAACTTCTGCACCAAATTCAGCAACTCCGTCGCATCCTGTGCCGTCTCCAGGTTCACTTCCTGCAATTGCAACGCCAGTCGCAATCTCTCCTGAAGCGCTGCATCTTCGCTCAACACCAGTACCTGATATCGTGGTTTCTCCGGCATACAATCCTCCGCACCACGCTTATCGGTCGTTCTAAGAATTCCCTTAATCTTTTCTTATCTCTCGGTAGCCATCGCCACTCTTTGTCGCAAAATGCAACAGGGCAGCCGATGTGGCTGCCCTGCTTCCATATCTTCTGCCTGGCCTCAGTCGATGAAGTCCACACGCGGAGCAATCGGAATAATTCCACGTTCGTGGCCCACTTCCAACAGCTTGCGAATCGCGAGACGTCCATCCTCGCCATAGCTCAGCGTCCGCTCGTTCACATACATGCTCACAAACCGATTCGCCAGATTCGCATCCAGGTCGCGCGCAAACTGCATCGCATACTCCAACCCCTGCTCGCGATTGTCCAGCCCATGCTGGATGCTCTCGCGCAGCGCCTGCGTCACCGTCCGCATCACATCGGCGCCCAGGCTGCGGCGAATTGCATTTCCACCCAGCGGCAGCACCAGTCCCGTCAGCTCGCGCCACCACACGCCCAGGTCGATGATCTTCGTCAGCCCATTGCTGGCATACGTCAGTTGTCCTTCGTGAATAATCAGCCCCGCATCGAATCGCCCTGCCTGAATCTCCGGAATAATCCGATCAAACGGCACCACCTCCGTCTGAATCTCCGGATTGAAGATCTTCAGCGTCAGATACGCCGTCGTCAGCGTTCCGGGAACCGCCACCTTCACGCGCTTCAGATCATCCAGCGTCAGCTTGCGGCTGGCCACAATCATGGGTCCGTAGCCTTCCCCCACGCTGCCGCCGCAGCCCATCAGCGCATAGTTCTCCTGGATGTACGGATACGCATGGAACGACACCGCCGTCACATCGAAGAAGACCTCTTCCATCGCCCGTCGGTTCAGCTTCTCAATGTCGCAGAGAGTGTGCTCAAACTTGTATCCCGGCACGCGCACCTTGTTCGTGGCCAGCCCATAAAACATGAACGCATCGTCGGAGTCCGGACTGTGCGCAATTGAAATCGTTCTTTGTTTTTCCACCACTTCCGCCTCAGTCCCCATCTCACTCAAAGCCACAACCAACCTCCTCAGCCGAAAGCATTCGGCCGTATTCCTTCATTTCGATGCGTTGGAGTTCACTTCGGGTTCGACCGAATGCGCATCCACGAACTGGCCATCGCCGCTGCGGCCAACACTTTCACCGCGTCGCCCGGAAGGAAAGGCACAATCGCGCTTCCCATCAGCAGGCGGGCGCTTGCGTGGGTCAGCATCTCCAGCCAAATCGCTCCCAGCGCCAGCGTGATCAGGCTTCCGCCTGTCGTAATCGCCAGCGTGCGCGCAAACCCGCGTGAGCCTTGCCGCCACAGCCAGGAAACCAGCGGTGCCACCACCGGATAGCTCATCAGATAGCCGCCCGTCGGCCCCATCAACTGCGCCGCTCCGCCCAGCCCATGCGGCGTAAACACCGGCAACCCCAGCGCGCCTTCCGCCAGATAGAGCGCCATCGTCGTCGCCGCCATTCCAGGCGTCATCAACAAGCCCAGCAGCAGCACTGCAAACGGTTGCAGCGTCACCGGCACCGGCGTAAACCACAGCGGAAACGCAATGTGCGCGCAGGCTGCAATCAGCAGCGTTGCTGAAGCGACCACTGCGCCTTTACGCACTCGCTCGTCCATCACCGGCATTGCTTCGGCAGATGTTCTCATTGCTTGCCGCATCGCTTGTTCTCCGCTTTCTGTCCCCGAATTTCCCCCGCTGTGCATCCGCAGGGCTTCCCTAAAGAATATCAGAGCATCACTCCGCACAATGACGCCGTTATGCTCCTGCTTGCGTCGGCCCGGTCGACTCCCGCACCACCAACTCCGGCTGCATCACCACCGCCGCCGCGTAGTCGCCCTTGGGATTCGCAATCCGGTCCAGCAGCAGACGCGCCCCGCGCCTGCCCATCTCCTGCAGCGGCTGCCGCACCGTCGTCAGGCTCGGTGTAAAAAATGCCGCCGACTGAATATCGTCAAATCCCACCACTGAAACATCCGTCGGCACCTTCAACCCGGCCTCAGAAAGCGCGCGGCTGGCGCCAATCGCGGCAATATCGTTGAAGCAGAAGACGGCCGTAAAGTCCCGCGTCCTTTCCAGCAACTGATGCATCGGTTCGTAGCCAATCTCCGGCGACATCGGATGCAATCCCGACTTCATCTTCCACCCCGTGGCGTCGATGCGCGTCATCAATGCCGGGTCCAGCTTCAATCCCAGCGTCCGTGCGGCCTTTTGAATCCCCTCCCACCGATATTCCGAGTCGGGAATCGCCTTTGGCCCGCGCATGAACGCAATTTTGCGATGTCCCAGCGAATACAGGTGCTCCAGCGCCAGAAACACCGCGCGCTCATGATCCAGCAACACGTTCGTCACATTCGGCTTTGACTCATGCGCCGAGATCGCCACAATCGGCAGCGAAACCTCAAACTCCACCGGCGTATTCAGCAGCAGAATTCCATCCACAGCCCGCTCCAGAAACAGCCGCGGATACTCGGCAATCAGCTCCGGACGCCAGTCGTGGCAAGCCGTAAAGTAGAAGTACTGCGCTGCCGTCAACTCCGCCACCACACCGCTCATCACCCGCGTAAAATAGCCTTCGCTCAGGTCAGGAGCCAGCACACCCACACTCATGCTCCGATTCTGTCGCAGCGAGCGCGCAAAATAGTTCGGCCGATAATTCAGCTTCTGCGCCGCTTCCATCACGCGCTTCCGCGTCTCCTGCGGAATCGACTTCGCCGATGGAGAATCGTTCAGCACCAGCGAAACCGTCGTCTGCGAGAGTTCCAGGTGCTCGGCCAGCGCCTTCAGGTTCACGTGTCCGGATTTCGGATCGCTCTTGATTCTTGGCATTCCAAATGTTTAGCAGATTCCGCTACAAACAAGATAGGAGTTTTCTCGTTTTCGGCGCGTTTTCCTCTGCCCCTCAGCGCTTGGACGATTCTCCGCGACTGGCTTCCCACGCCTTGGCGTACTTCCAGCTCACATATCCAGAGTGATACAGGTGAAAGAGCAAGATCGGAA
>JAJZHE010000093.1 GCA_021804655.1 Acidobacteriota bacterium | reverse complement strand
GGAATGGCCACGATCGGCAATCTGGTGTATGGCCTGCTCTGTGTGCGCCTGCTGCCGGTCAGCGACTACGCCAAATTCGCCATTATTTTTGGTTTCATGGGCACCCTGACCGTGTTGACGGACACGGTGACAACGGGAACGATTGCTCCACTGGTTGGCGATCGGTTGAGTGATCGCAAGTTGATTGCAGATTACATCGCGACTACGCGGCACATCGTCACGATGGTATATTTTGCCATCGCGCCAATTGCGACAGTCGTGCTGCTGGTCGCTCTCAGCAGGCATGAATGGACGGTGCTCAACAATTTGCAGATCGTGGCTGCAATCCTTTTTATCTCTTGGTTTGCGCGCATTGGTGGAACATATGCGACAGTGTTGTTTCTCATGCGCGATCGCACTTTCTTTTATCGCGTCCAAATCATAGGGAGTCTAGGCTCGCTGATTCTGCTCTGCTTTGCATGGGCGATACACGAATTGAACTTGTATGTTTGCGTGCTGCTGAACTGTGCCCAGGTGGTGTATCAGGCGACGAGCACATATCGTCGTGCTCGTTTTCTCCTGCAGGAAGACGGCAGGGTGAATCGTACCATGCAACGGCAAGTCGTTCAGCTTGCCTTCCCGGGCGTTCCTGGCGCAGTCTTTTATGCACTTCAAGGGCAGATCATGCTCATGCTGCTGGTGCTTATCGGCCGCGGCACCACCAGTATTGCCAACCTCGGCGCGCTTGGCAGACTAGGACAAATTTTAACGTTCTTCAGCATGGTGAACCCGGTTTTTGTCGAGCCTTTCTTTGCCAAGCTCCAAGAGGATAAGGTATTCCAACGATATGTACTTGCAGTGGGACTTGCAGCGTTATCCCTCGGCATGTTCTGTGCAACTGGATTTCTTTTCCCGCAGTATTATCTGCTTCTTCTTGGTCCGCACTATCAAAATCTGAGGTTTGAGGTTGGACTGATCATCCTGTCTTCCTCCCTGGGGTTTCTTGCCGGATACATGCACACGATTCACACCTCACGGCGGTTCGTTTACTGGTGGAACAACATCGTGAATATTGTCGCGATTGTTGGGATTCAGGCTTATTGCATCTGGCGCTTTGACTTGACTGTGCTGCGCAATCTGCTCCTGATGAACGTGCTGACGGTTGCCGCCTCACTGTTCATCCAAATTCTTGCCGGCATCTATGGCTTTATCTTCGGCCCGCAGAAGATGATCGGCGGGCATTCGCAGCCTGTCACTGAAATTCAGTGATCCTGCCGCGAATGCCCGCCGATTTTCAGGCTGAGCGTTAGCGATTACTCTGCCTTGCCGACAGCCTTGTCCAGATACGCCTTCTGCAGCACATAGAATGCCTGCTTCTTCTGCCCCTGATCGCTGATGAGACCTTTGCGATTGAAACCATCCTGAATCCCCGGCAGCACGCGCACCGGTGAACGGAAGTCCATCAACACCCAGGGACTCATGCCGCGAAGCTGGGCGATCTTGTTCAGCATCACGATCTGATGCCGATAGACATTTGCCTGATACTCCTCGGTCCAGCGATCATCGGGACCGCCATGCAGACCTGCTTTGGCGCCGGCGCCGAATTCACTCATGATGACGGGCTTCTGATAGGCGATCTGCCAGGTGAACTTGTCGATATCTTCCGGGTGCCGCTCATACCAGCCGATGTATTCGTTGGTCCCGATCACATCGAGCGCCGCGCCCAGCGGATCGTCCACGATCTTGGTGTCGTCGGTCCCGTGCACCAGCAGCGCGGCGGTAATCAGTCGCGTCGGATCCAGAGAGCGCGCGTGATCGGCCAGCGAACTGATGAACTTCGTGCGCGCCTCATTGACCGGAGTCTCATTCGCCATCGACCAGAGGATGATCGAGGCATGATTGCGCGAGGTGTTGATCTCTTCGTCGAGCTGGTTCTGTGCATTCGCATACACGTCCGGGTTGTCGAACTCGACCGCCCAGTAGACGGGATTCTCCGACCAGACCATCAACCCCAGCTTGTCGGCCGTGTGCAACATCGCCTCATCGTGGGGATAGTGCGCGAGGCGCACATAGTTGCAGCCCAGCTCTTTGGCCCAGCCCAGCAGAGTCGCCGCGTCCTTATAGCTGTAGGCGCGTCCGGTGCGGTAGGGCGCCTCGGCATGGATGGAAACGCCGCGCAGAAAAACGGGCTTGCCGTTGAGCAGAATCTCCGTTCCGCGCACTTCGATGGTACGGAAACCGATCTCATCCTGAAGAGAATCCACGCCCGCCGTCAAACGCACGCGATAGACCGTTGGCGACTCCGGCGACCATAGCTTCAGCCCAGATGGATGGAATTGAATCACCGCGCGTCCGTTGGCGTCGGTCTTCGCCGTGGTGGTCGCTTTCAACTCTGGAATGCTGATCTCGACCGACTCGCCAGGCTGGCTGTTCATCACATGGACCCAGCCATCAACCTCTGTCCGATCCGCTCGATTCAGGTGCAGATCATATTGGTCAATAAAGGCTTGCGGCACATCGATCAGTCCAATCTCGCGCGTCAGGCCGCCATAGTTGAACCAGTCGGTCTTGGTCGTCGGCACGCCGTCGGCACGGCGCGTGTCGTCTACGACAGCCACGATGAAGTTGTGGCCATCCACCAGAGCCGGGGTGACCTCGCAGGCAAAAGCCGTAAAGCCGCCGGTATGATCGCAGATGCGCTTGCCGTTCACCCAGAAGATCGACTTGTAGTTGGCCGCGCCCACGCGCAGGAAGACGCGCGTGCCTGGCTTGACGTTGTAGTCGAAATCCTTCTCGTACCACATCGGTCCTTCATAGAGAAAAAGCTCGGGGTCCTGCGTATTCCAGTCGCCCGGAACATGCAGCACAGGCGACTGCGCAAAGTCGTACTCGATTGGAGAAGTGTCCCCCGGCTTCGCCTTCCGGTTCAGATACCACCCGCGCTTCGACTCGTGACCGTGAAAGTCGTACAGGCCCGCGTAATAGGGATCGGGAATCGAGTGCCAGTCGCCGTTAAGCGAAAAAGCGGGACGCTCATCGCCGCCCGTTAGTACGATCGGCTTTGAATTG
Source organism: Acidobacteriota bacterium (assembly GCA_021804655.1). Taxonomy (GTDB): domain Bacteria; phylum Acidobacteriota; class Terriglobia; order Terriglobales; family Acidobacteriaceae; genus Acidicapsa. The sequence continues at coordinate 8,301 of JAJZHE010000093.1, read as the reverse complement.
GTGTCCACGGTGCCCGTGGGCGCGCTCTGTGCACTTCCATACGATCCAAAGACGACGCCCGCTGCGATCAGCGTTGCGGCGCCGAGCAGCCGGTTCCTGCGGAGAGACAAGGCAAATCGATTCATACACACCTTCACAAGCACACCTTCACAAGGATGGATTCGACGAACGCGCTGGAAGCCGCGGAAGATGCTCACAGCAGGCGCAACCATCCTACATGCCTATCGGGATGCAGGGCAAAGGCAAAGGGCTGGATTCAAGGAGAATCCAGCCCTGCCGCATGCTCGAAAAACGCTTACACTGCGGGTTACGATGCCGTTTCAGGCGGTGACGGTCTGTCGCTTCCACGCATAGAGCGGGAATTGATTGGCCATCTCGGTCACTTCGCCGTGGATGCGCGCCAGCGCGCCGCCGTCGGTGCGCTGCTCCAGCGCGCGGGCAATCCACAGGGCAATCTGCCGCATCTCGGCTTCGCCCATGCCGCGCGTGGTCAGCGCCGGCGTGCCGATGCGAATCCCAGAAGGCTTGAGCGGCGGATTGGTATCGTAGGGAATTGCATTCTTGTTTACGGTAATGCCGGCCTTGCCCAGCGCCAGTTCCGCCTCAGAGCCGAGAATGCCTTTGGCAAAGACATCCACCAGCATCACGTGATTGTCTGTGCCGCCGGAGACGATGCGAAAGCCGGCCTGCTGCAAGGCAGACGCCAGCACGCGCGCGTTCGCCACCACGCGTTGCGCGTAATCGGCAAAAGTGGGCGCAAGCGCTTCCTTGAAGGCGACGGCCTTGGCTGCGACGATGTGCACCAGAGGTCCGCCCTGCTGGCCGGGGAAGACGGCGCGATCGATGGCAGCGGCCAGCTCCTGTCCGCAGAGAATCAACCCCGAACGCGGTCCACGCAGGGTCTTGTGGGTGGTTGTAGTGACGATCTGCGCATGCGGCACGGGCGATGGATGAGCGCCGCCAGCCACCAGACCGGCGATATGCGCCATGTCGATGAGCAGCAGCGCTCCTACCTTGTCGGCAATCTGGCGCATGCGGGCAAAGTCCCAGATGCGCGAATATGCGCTGGCACCGCCGATGATCAGCCGCGGCTTTTCGCGCTCGGCGATGGCCTCCAGCTCGTCGTAGTCGATCGTCTCCGTATCCTTGCGCACGCCATAAAACGTGGGCCGAAACTGCTTGCCACTGAAGCTGAGCTTGTGGCCGTGCGTCAGGTGACCGCCGTGCGCCAGATCCAGACCGAGAATCGTATCTCCATGCTGCAAGACGGCCATGTAAGCTGCCGCATTGGCCTGTGAGCCGGAGTGCGGCTGCACGTTGGCGTGCTCGGCGGCGAAGAGCGCTTTGGCGCGGTCACGCGCCAGATTCTCCACAATGTCGGTGAACTCGCAGCCGCCGTAGTAGCGCTTGCCTGGGTAACCCTCCGCGTATTTGTTGGTAAAAACGCTTCCGGCAGCCTCCAGCACGGCTTCGGAGACAAAGTTCTCGCTGGCAATCATCTCCAGCCCTTCATGCTGGCGCAGAAGTTCATGGTCCAGTGCAGCGGCAACATCAGGATCCGCCTGGGCAAGCGGCAGGGCAAAGGAAGCGGGTACGCGATCAGTCATACCAGCATTTTATGCGTTTTTCCGGTCTCCATGCAGCACGAGTTCCGCATTCTCCTGGCTCACTTCGGCTCTGACGCCATCGCCCGGCACAGCTTCTGAGGCCAGGGCGCGAAAAGCGCGGTAAACAAACGACCCGAGAAACCAGCCATCCATATATTGGAACGGCGTTTCGCCGGTGGTGTAATGGCCACAGGGCAGCTTCCGCCGTTCAAAGACGATTCCATGCTCGTCAAACGAGCGCAGAACGTCGAGCGAATACTCCAGCGGAAAGGTCAGGTCGTAGCGCGCATAGATGAGCAGAACCTGCTTGGCAAAATTTGCCGCAGTCAGCCCACGGCTGTGACGGGCAAACTTTGCGTAGTAGTGCATGGGGCTGATGCCCGCCCAGAAATGACGCAGGTCTTCCTGTGCGAGGCCCGCGTCTTCCAGACCCTGGCGAATGTGACGCGTGCTTTGCCCCGTCCAGACCACATCGCCAAAAGCCGCCGAAACGTGGTTGAAGGCGTTCACCCGCAGGCGCGGATCATGCGCACTGGCCAGAAAGGCGTAGCAGCTTCCCAGGCTGGTGCCCAAGACGCCGAACTGCTCGTAACCCTGCTGCTGGAGCCAGTCCAGGCAGCAGCGGATATCGACGACCGCCTGCTGCGTAGCCGCCAGAGTGCGCCCGATATTGGCGCTGACGGCGTAGTCGGCGCGCTCCAGCTCCGCCGGTCGGCGAATATCGTGGAACGGCTTGGAAAGCCGCAGCGCGGAGACGCCAAAGCGGTTGAAGATGGCGCAGAGTGCATTGTGGCTGAGTGCGTCGGCGTTCCACTGCGGCATCACGATCATTGCCTGTCGCGGACGACCGGGTTTTGGCTCAGCCGGGAACCAGCGCGCGTTCACACGGTCATTGGCGGCATACGGGGTCTGAATGGGCGAGGTGAAGCGCAGAAACTGCGCCGGTGAAAGTTTGCCCGCGGCTGCGTTCTGCTCCATGCGCTGTGCACGACGCAGCGTCTCTGGTCGAACGTTGGTCGGAAACAACTGCGGAGCGCGCTCTTCCAGGAGAAAATCCGTCGGCGTGCGATAGGCAAAGAACTGCTCACTGTCGGCCAGGATCGCCTGATTGGCTGCCATCATCAGGGCTTTTGCATCCTGCTGCGCCGCGCTGTCAGCAGCGGCCAGCCGAGCCTCCATGCGCTGCGCCTCTTCGCTGAGGCCGACACGCTGCAAATACGGCATCAGCCAGTCGAATCCCCACTCCAGCGGGCGAACGATGCGGTTCTGATCGCGCGTCGTCAGCCGCGTCTCCCAAGCGTACATCCAATGCGCATAAAGACGTTTCAACATGAAACTTCAGTTTATCAGCGAGCAAATTGGCGGAGTTCCGCAGTTCAGGATTTGGCGATGCGCAGGACGCGCGAAGAGATGGAGGTGAAGACCTCCCAGGGAATCGTCCCGGCCCAGCGCGCGTGATCCTGCGCCGTGACAGACGACTGCCCCTGACTGCCGAGCAGCACGACTTCTTCGCCCGGGACAAGGCTCTCGGCTGGAATTTCCGTCACATCGAGGACGGCCTGGTCCATCGAGATGCGTCCGGCATAGGGCGCGATTTGCCCGGCGACCAGCGCGTGGCCGACGTTTGAGAGTCTGCGGGCCAGCCCATCGGCGTACCCCACGGCGATCAGCGCCAGGCGCATGCTGTGCGTGGCGCGGAAGCTTGCGTTGTAACCGACGGCCGCACCGGATTCAATCCAGCGCAGGCCGGTGATGCGCGTCGTCCAACGCAGCACTGGGCGCAGTTGGCCAGAGATTGCGGCAATCGACGCCGACGGCGATGTATCGAACTCCGGCGCAACGCCATAGAGCGCAATGCCGGGCCGCAAAAGCAGCCGCAGTTTGTTTTCCGCAGCCATCGCCGCGAGCCGCTCTCGCACGGAAGCGTCGAGCAACGCTGCCGAGTTGCCCACGCTGAGCCATTTTGGCTGTGCAGTGCCGGTTGACGACACGAAGCCGCAGATTGCATGCAAGCTCTCGGCCAACCGCGCCAACTGCATCTCCGTCGCGGCGCGATCCGTTTCATCGGCGGCGTAGAGGTGCGTCATGACTCCGTCCAGACGCAGCGAGGGAAACGCGCGCAATGTCTCCAGAAACGCTGGCAGATCGCCGGGCGCAATGCCTTGACGGCTCATCCCGGTGTCGATTTCCACATGCACGAGCGCACTTGCGCATCCGGCTGCAAGCGCGCCGCGAGCAAGCTCCTCCAGTTGATCGCGCTGCCAGACCGAGCAGGTGAACCCGTGCTTGGCCACGGCTTCGCCATCGCCGGGGAACGGACCACTGAGCACGAGAATGCGCGGCTGATCTTGCAGAAGGGAGCAGGCGCAGACAGCCGAAAGCGCTTCATCGGTGGAGGTGACTGCGAGCCACTGCGCACCGGCGTTCACGGCTGCGGGAGCGCACAACTCCAGCGAATGCCCGTAGGCGTTGCCCTTCACAATCGCGGCAAGCGTCGCATCGCCCGCGGCACGCTGCAAGAGGCGCAGATTATGAGCCAATGCGGAGAGATCAATCTCCACCCGGCAGGGGCGTGTCGGCATGCGTGAGTCCACGTCTCATCTTAACCGCGCCGCTTCCCAGGACAGACGAGTCAGAGAATCGGCGCGTTCCAGGTTTCCAGTTGACGCTTGAACTCGGACATGAAGCGGCCGGCGTCAGCGCCGTCGATGATGCGGTGATCGAGGCCGAGGCAGAAGTGCTGAACGGAGCGAATCGCAATCGTATCGCTGCCTTCGTCGTCAGTGAGCACGACGGGCGCTTTCTTCATACCGCCGATGGCCAGAATTGCCGACTCCGGCTGGTTCAGGATAGGCATGCCGAACTCTTCACCAAAGAGGCCGGAGTTGGTGAGCGTGAAGGTTCCGCCGGCCACCTCCTCGGGCTTCAGTTTCTTGCTGCGTGCGCGTTCGGCCAGATCGGCAATGGCGCGCGCGAGGTCAGCGAACTGCATCTGGTCAGCACGGTGAATCACGGGAACAATCAGCCCCCAGTCCAGCGCAACGGCGATGCCCAGGTTCACGTTTCCGTGGTATTGAATAGCGTCACCATCGATGGCAGCGTTCAGGATGGGAAAGCGTCGGAGCGCGGCAATTGCAGCCGAAGCCACAAACGGCATGTAGGTCAGGCGCACGCCGTGACGCGCTTCAAAGGCGGCTTTCTCGCGTTCGCGCATGCGCACGATGCGCGTCATGTCGATGCGAAAAACCGTGTGCGCATGGGCGCTGGTGCGACGGCTTTCGATCATGCGTTCGGCAATCATCGCTCGCATGCGAGACATGGGTATGCGCTGCTCGACCAACTCCGGCTCGGCAGCAGCGGATGAATCACCGGGCGCGGCCAGAAAACGCAGCAGGTCGTCGCGCGTGATGCGCCCCGCGGAACCGGTGCCAGGCACGCGCCGGAGATCGACTCCGTGCTCGCGAGCCATGCGGCGGACCAGCGGCGACGAACGCAGTCGCTCGATGGAAGATTCCGCGGTGAGCGGCTGGCTTGCGACGGGCGCTGGCGATTTTGGAGTTAGCGGTGGAAGTGGCTGCGCTTTTGGAGCGGCCGGTTTTGCGGGTGTCTGCACGAGTGGCGCAATAGGCTGCGCGGCCGGTTTCGCGGAGGTGGTTTCCGTCGCCGGCTGGGCGTCGGTCGCGGTAATGCGCGCAACCACGGTGTTGACGGTGGCGGTAACGCCTTCGCCCACCAGAATCTCGCTCAGGGTTCCGGCAACCGGGGCTGGAATCTCGACATCCACCTTGTCGGTGGAGATTTCAAAGAGCGGCTCGTCGGCGCGCACCGCCTGGCCAGGCTGCTTCAGCCAGCGCGTGATCGTTCCTTCAAAGATCGATTCGCCCATCTGGGGCATGACAACATCGGTGGGCATGCTGAACCTTTCTGTGTCAGCCGAAATGAGTACACTTCGACAAACTTCCAATCGGATTATATAAGTCACGCGGCGGAGGCGGCTTCTTCCTCGGCATCCATGGGAAGCCGATGCAAAACGCACTTTTTATCCGCTCAAAGTGGAGAGTGCGGGATCAGCGGTCAACACGCCGGTCCTCAACGCGGTCGCCTTCAAGGAGAGCTTGCAGGCTGTCACGCGCCAGAATCTGCTGGCCAAAGACCTGCCCAAAGCACAACGCTGCGCGGTTGGCGACGCTCTCCAAACCCGGGCAGTGCTCGGGCATGCTGGCAACGATCTCGGCCTCCATACTGGTGACGGCGCGGTCGGCGATGCCGCACGGAACGATCCACTGGAAATCTTCCGGGCGCGTGGTCACGTTGAGCGCAAAGCCGTGCGAGGTGATGCCGCGCGAGATGTGAACTCCGATGGCGGCGATCTTGCGTTCGTCGCCGGTTGCTCCGACCCAGACGCCGGTGCGACCGGGGACTCGTCCGCTGAGGATGCCGAAGCCGCCACAGACGCGCATCAGCACCTCCTCCAGTTGGCGAACGAAATCGACTGGGCCGAGACGGCGCCCGGAGGCCCCGGCGAGGCTGCGCAGATCGAAGATGGGATAGCAGACAAGCTGGCCTGGACCGTGGTAAGTGACATCGCCGCCGCGGTTGATCGAGTGGACGGTGATGCCGCGCGCGGCAAGCTGCGCATCGCTGGCCAGGACGTTTTCGCGGCGCGCATTGCGGCCCAATGTCAGCACGGGCGGATGCTCCAGCAGCAGGAGCAGATTGCCGATGTGCCCGGCGTGGCGCAGTTCGATGCACTGCTGCTGAAGTGTGAGCGCATCGGCGTAATCCATGCGACCGAGCCAGAGATATTCGATCATCGCTGCTCCCGCGTTGCACCGGTTTCAGACTCGCCGACACCGGACTCGCTGGCGCGTTCGCGAGCCAGGTCCAGTTTTTCGCGCGTCAGGTCGTTCCAGGCCAGGATGTTTGCCGGCAGCGGCGGGCTGACAATCTCCGGCGCGACGGAAGCGATGATCTGACGGGGTGAGACGATGCTTTCAGCGTGGAGCAAAGCACCGCGAACCCAGCCGACGGCGCAGAGTTGCCCGGCTCGTGTGAAGGTCTGTTCCATGTAAAACCAGCGCTCATCCCAACAGACCAGACGCGTCTCCAGTTCATAGCGGGCAAGCAGTGGCAGCGAGCGACGATAGGTCATCCAGACAGCCCCGACGACAGCCGTCCAGCCGGAGCGCAGGAACTGATCGAAGAGGCCGGAGCGGGCAAGCAGTCGCATCCGCCCGTAGTCCATTGCGTTCAGATAACGCGCATTGTTCAGGTGGAGGTTGAAGTCAATATCCATGGGCAGCACACGCATGCGAACGCGATCCGTCTCCAGCAGGCCGATCCGCGGGAGCGGCGACAAGCGATGGCGCAGCGCAAGCAGCGGAATGCGGACGAAGCTGGTGAACTGCGACAAACGAAGACCTCATACAAACGATACCGCCAAAGGGCACTCAGCGGCGTAATACGGAAGCCGCTTCCTTTTGGATGATGGGCGCGTCGTGAAGTTGCAGCGAGCCGAAGCGCGGGTCAGGAGTTTTGAGCGGAGAGGTCGCAGGCGCGCCACAGATACCACGCGGCGACGGAGCGAAACGGCGCCCAGCGGCGTGCGCGACGCAGCATCGGCTCCGGCGCGGGCAGATCAGCGGCAGCGACGGCGCGCGTGCGCGGCAGACGCTGAAAGGTGAGCGCAAAACCTTTGCGCACGCCGTAGTCTGTGACCGGAAAAACATCCGGCCGACCGAGGCGAAACAGAAGCAGCATCTGGACGGTCCACGGGCCGATGCCGCGCACTTCGGTCAGGCGAGCGACAATCTCTTCGTCGGCCATACGCTGGATGGCGCGCTGCGAAGGGACGACGCCGGAGAGTGTCTTTTCGGCCAGGTCACGGATGGCGGCCAGTTTGTTGGCGGAGAGACCAGCGGCGCGGAGTTGCTCGATCGGGGTGGCCAGCAACATCTCCGGGGTGGGATCATCGTCGCGGTAAATTGCGCGGACGCGCTGGTGAATGGTGGCTGCGGCCTTGCCGTGCAACTGCTGATAGACGATCGACTCCAGCAGCGAAGTGAACGGCGTGCCGGAGTGCCCCAGGCGCAGCGTGAACGGACCGGCGCGGTCGATAAGCGCCGCGAGCTTGGCGTCGGCGTTGCGGAGGTGAGCGAGCGCGGCTTCGGTATCGTAGGGCAGTTTGCGGCGACCGTTGTGGATCATGGGAAACAGTGTATTCCCTGCGGGTGTCGGCGACCTGCCTGCGGCGAGGAATGCTTGAGGGAGCGGATGGAATGAGCGCGAAGTCCAGGGCCGACGCATCTTAATTGGTCAGTAGTTGTAGCAGGTAGTCATTATCCCAACCGGCTTTGAGGCGTTTTCCCTTGATGCCCAGTTTGGTGGTTTTGTCTTGCCGGAGCAGGTTGAGGGCGATGCGATTGAGCAGCGAGAAGTTTTGAGCCGAGTTCTGCTGGCGTTTCCGGTCCAGGTCTTCGCCGAAGCTGACATCGAGCGCCCAGTGGAGCTTGTTTTCAATCCCCCAGTGCTGCCGGATAGCCTGGTTTAACCGCCGGGCATCGGGCATTATAGATTCGGCAAATAAATACTGATATATTATACCGGTAACTTCGTCTAACGAAGTATGAACCGAGAGGATGCGCGCAAGTTATCTCCAGAGGCACAGCATGAACGTCGTCGTCAGGTCGTTCGC